>CAZGCF010000124.1:0-558 GCA_964524095.1 uncultured Campylobacterales bacterium
AATAAGACTTGTTTTTGCATAAAAAATACAAAAATAGCTTTTATTTTATATCTTAATGACCATTGACGGCTCCTGCCATATCCCACATAGGCAAGAATATACCCATAGCAAGTAGAAGCACTAATAAGGCTATAATTGTAAGCATAATAGGCTCTATATATGATGATAGGTTATCTAAAATGAAGTTAAATTTCATTCTATAGTAGTCTGTGACTTTACGCATCATAATATCGAGTTGTCCACTACTTTCACCAGCATTTATCATTTGAATAATCATATTTTCAAATAAGCCAGTATCTTTAAAAGAATCTGTCAAACTAATTCCTCTTGAGACAGATATTTTCACAGTTTCAAGCTTCTCTTTCAATATAGAATTATCAATCATATTTGTTGCACTATTTAATGCTGAGGCAATAGGTATGCCAGAATAAAGTAGCTCTGTAAAAACAATTGTAAAACGGCTTAAAGTTGAGAAAAATATTATATCTTTTATAAGATATATTTTTAAAAGTTGAGCATCTACATTATATTTGAAATTATAATTTTTTCTATATGAGT
>CAZGCF010000124.1:568-4618 GCA_964524095.1 uncultured Campylobacterales bacterium
ATTTAAAAAATTCTCTAATTTAAGTAAAATTCTTGTTGGTAGAGGAAGCTCAGTATGAAATTTATCAAAGATAGATTTAAATTTGGGAACGACCATCATAATTAGAATAGTAAAAGCTATTGCCATTGCACCTAAAGTAATCATAGGGTATCTCATAGCTTTTTTAAACTTTGCTATATTGTCTTCGATCTCTTCTAACATATCTGCCAAATTTGCAAGAGCAGATGATATATTTCCAGTCTGTTCACCAAGCTCTATCATTGCTATAGTTAGACCGCCAACACTACTTCTATATCGGTTAAATGTATTAGAGAGGCTAAGTCCTGCATTTATATCTTCAAATGCTTCTATCAATATCTTTTTTAATTGTTTATCTGTGGTAGATTTTGCAATTTCATTTATTGCATCGTGTATTGATATTCCTGCACTTGTCATTACAGCCAATTGTCTAATGACGGCTATTAAATGTTTTATCTCAACTTTTCTATTTCCAAAAAATGATTTGAAAGTCTCTATAAACTTTTTTATTTTATCTTCAATAGGTGCTGATGTCTCTTCAATCTTTAGTAGTGTACCTTTATACTCTTTTTTTATACGATTAATGGCAGAAGCTCTATCTTTAGCTTTAATAAGATGACTCTCTTTTACTCCTTTTAAGAGTATAGTAGCTAAATAGTATTTCATGATGTTTCCCATCTATGATAATCGTGCAACACGAAGAACTTCATCTATTGTTGTAATACTATTAAGTGCCTTATCTATGCCATCTTGGATCATTGATACAAAACCTTTTTGAAGGGCTGTTTCTAAAATTTCTGTTTTTGTTGCCTCTTTTGCTATTAAACTAGATAGAGTATCATCAATTCTCAGTACTTCACTTATCATTTCGCGACCAATATATCCTGTACCGTGACACTCTTTGCATCCTCTTCCTTTGTAAAACTGATATTTCTCCGATAAATCTGGCAAATATTGATGTAACTCTTCTATTGCATGTTCAGGAATCTCTACCGGTTGTTTGCAGTGTGGGCAAATTTTTCTAACAAGCCTTTGCGCCTCTATGGCAATTAATGATCCGCTTATGAGGTATGGCTCTATTCCCATATCTGCCATTCTGGTTATTGCACTTATTGCATCATTTGTATGAAGTGTAGAAAGAACAAGGTGTCCTGTTAAAGCGGCTTGTACAGCAATACGTAGAGTTTCGTGATCTCTAATCTCTCCAATCATAATTATATCTGGGTCTTGTCGAAGTATAGAGCGTAGTGTATTTGCAAAGGTTAAACCCACTTTTGGATTGACTTGAACCTGTTGTATAAGGTTCATCTGATACTCTACTGGATCTTCAACTGTTATAACTTTTTTATCAATACTTTTGAGATTGTTAAGTGCACCATAAAGAGTAGTTGTTTTACCGCTTCCTGTTGGTCCTGTTACAAGTACTATTCCATAAGGTACTTTTAGAGCTTCAGAAAAAATATTGAAATTTTTTTGGCTCATACCCGCATCTTCGAGTCGGATCATAGCTTTAGATTTGTCTAAAATTCTTAAAACTATCGATTCTCCACTAATAATTGGAAGAGTTGAAACCCTAAAGTCATATGTTTTTTGTAAAACAGTAGCGCTAAATCGTCCATCTTGAGGTTTGCGTCTTTCAGCAATATCAAGGTTTGAAAGAAGTTTTATTCTGGAAGATAGAGGAGGGTAGATATCTTTATTAAATCTAAAACTCTCTGTTAGCATGCCATCAATACGTGTTCTTATTATACAGCTATTCTCTGTTGGCTCTATATGTATATCGCTACCTCTTGAGAGGATTGCAGATTTTAATATAACTTCAATAAGTTTTAAAATAGCGGATGATTCACTTGCTTCTCTGGTTGAAACATTTTTAGAAATATCTTCTCTTATCTCATTAATCAAGCCTTTAATGCTTTCAGACATTTCAAGGCGGTTTAAATGGTACTCTATTTGGGATGGACGAGCAATACCGGCAGAGATTGGTTTTTTAGGAAACATTCTTTGAATTGATTCTTGTGCATTTATATCAAACGGATCTTTAAATACAACAAGTATATTAAACTCCCTCTCTTTAATAGGTAGAGCACCTATCTTCTCTAATTTGCTAAGTGGCAGTTTAGATAGCAGATGAATATCAAAATCTATTTCATCAAGATTGACATACTCCATATGCATCAATTTTGCCAACTGTTCAAGAATCTTTTCAAGCAGTTCAGGACTAATATTTTGTTCAATGCTACTTATATTTAAATTGCCACTTCTAATCTCATCAGCAATAATTGTATATGCTTTTTTGGGGTCTATAACTCTATTTGAGATTAATGTTTTAAGAGTTGCCTTTTTTTCATGATTGTTTTTTAAGAATTCATTAATTTGTTCTTTTGTAATAAGTTTTTTTGAGATTAAAAGGTCAATAATTTTTTCCATATATTATACTCTCTTATTTTGAAGTCTATTTTGTTTTGTTTATTATGATTTTTTTGCTTTTAATATTTTTTTTCTCTTTTAGCTTTTTGATATTTACCTTATTGTAGCCTAAATTTTTTATATCTATTGATGTTTTATCTTCAATTAGATATGGTGTGACTATTATCTCTTTTGTTTTCTCTTCAAAATTAAATGGAATTCCTATTAGAGGAATATCCCCTAAAATAGGAATCTTATTGTTTTGAATATTCTCTTTTTCAGTAATTAAACCACCTAAAATAACATGCTCACCATTTTTTACTTTAACAACAGTTGACATTTGGCGACGCTCTAAATCTGGTGGCATTGTTCTACTCTCATTCTCTGCAATAGCGTTTATTGTATCGCTTACTGATGGGTTTATTTTTAGTGTAATAGTACCATCAGATGATATTTCAGGTGTAATGTCTAGCAAAACTCCGGCAAAAACAGAGTCGATTATCTCATTTTGCGAAACTGTGCTTCCTCCTGTATTACTTGTTGTTGTACTGCTAATTACTTTATAGAAATACTGTTTACCTACCGTAATCATAGCCGCTTGATTATTTAGAGTTAAGATCTTTGGATTAGATACAGAGTGAACATCTCCTTGTCCTTTTAAGAATTTAATAATTGTTCCTATATCGGTACTCATTGCTATATCAGCAAAAACAGCTGTTTTACCTACAACTCCAGAAAGGCCTGTTGTAGATGGTGCTGAAATTACAGCACTATTTGTGCTTAATGCCCCAGCAGAGAGTTTAATATTTTGTAGTTTATAGATCTCTCTCCAGTCAATTCCTGTCTGCTTCTCTTCATTTAAGACAACTGCATACATCTTAACATCAATTAGTACCTGTTTGTGTAAGCGTTCCATTAACTGTTTAATATAGTTTTCTACACGATCAAGCTGTTTTTTTGTTCCTGTAATAGTAATAAGTCCAGATTCTCGATCTATAATTGGATCATCAGCTTTATATTCATCTTCAGGACGGTTTAAAATATTTTTGATCTGTTCTGTAAACTCTGCCCAAAATATAAAAGTATCATCAGATGTGATCTCCATTCCACTTTCAGATTTGCCAGAGTTCATACTTTGTGTTATTGAACCGCTAGTTAGTGAGACTTTTGTATTGCTGTTGCTTTCTCTTTCTGTACCTATATAATCGACTTGAAGGGTTTTTGTCAACAGATATGATATTTTTAAAACATTTCCCTCTAAAGAGTAGTTTAAGTTGTACTCATTTAGAACTATGTTTAAAACTTCTTTTAGAGATACATCTTTTAATGAGAGTCTATTCATTGGTGTATTAAGTCTCTTTTTAGCAACTTTGTCTTTTATAATTAAAGTTAAATCGCACTCTTGAGTTAATTGATTGATGATCTCAGATATACGAACACCTTGTTTAGCTTTTATATTGAAAATATTCTCTTCGCAAACTGCATATATATCTGTTGTAGCAATTGATATATAAAATATTGAATTTATTAGAAGTAACAATATATTTTTTTGTCTCATTTGCAATCCTTTTAATATGATGAGAACTTAATCTTTTTATTTTTTGGAAATTTTAAGTAAAGATA
>CAZGCF010000125.1:0-4617 GCA_964524095.1 uncultured Campylobacterales bacterium
TTTACCGTGCTACAGCTTCAGGATGGAATTAGCTAATGGGATCATACAGGTGTCAAGATTAATTTTAAGGGGTTGGGACTTTAGTCCCATTTTATTTGAGAGGGATTTAAAAGAATGAAAATAAAGAGTTTTATTTCAACTATTATTGGGTTAGCTATTTTCGCATCGGCACTATATATATCTTATGGATGGCTTACACATAAGCCAAGAGCTTTTAAACATCATATTAAAAGAGTAGAAGATTTTGCTCCTCTTGTAGAGACAATAAAACCAAAACCAATAGATAAACCTATAGAGGTAGAAGCTTTTGGAACTGTTATTCCTGTTCGCACACAGACACTTTCAGCAAGGGTCTCATCACAAATAGTATATATCTCACCGCGTCTCATACCTGGCAGTGTAGTAAAAAAAGGTGAACTTTTAATAGAGTTGGATGATACAGACTTTAGACTTGCACTAAAAAAGAGTAGGTCAAATGTAGAAAATGCCAAGCTTCAACTATCTCAAGAGGTTGAAAATCAAAAGAGTGCTATGTTTGAGTTCTCAATGGCAGATCAAAATGTAAGTGAAGCACAAAAGAGATATATTTTGCGTTATCCTCACGTAGAGGCTGCCAAAGCAAATCTTGAAGCACAAAAGGCAGCACTTAAAAGAGCAGAGATAGATCTAAAAAGGTGTAAGATTTATGCACCATTTACAGCTGTTGTTTTAAATGTTACATCAGCAGTTGGAGATGTTGTAGGATCATCAAAGGCTCTTGCTACACTCGCTCGTGCAGATGCTTTTTGGGTTCGTACTGCTATCTCTTTAGAGACTCTAAATAGGTTAAATATTCCAGGCTACAATGCCAACAAAGGCTCTAAAGTAGTTGTAAAAGGGATAAATGGGGTTATTGAAGGTGTTGAAAAGATGGTAGATGAGAGTAGTAAAATGGCATATCTGCTTATACGCATAGATGATCCGCTAAATAGAAAAGAGCCACTTTTCCTAAATGAGTTTGTACCTTTGGAGATTGAGGGCAGGGTTATTGAAAATATCATAGAGATTCCATCAAAGGCTTTACATAGCAATGATGAAGTTTGGATCGTTGGAGCAGATAAACATCTTCATATCAGAAAAGCAAATGTTATTTGGAGCAAAGGTGACAAGTTATATATAGATGCAAATATTTTAAAACCTGATGAGTTAATTGTGACAACTCTCATAGAAAATCCTATAGATGGGATGCTGTTAAGAGTAGCCAGAAAAGATGATAAGGTAGAAACTTCCAAATGAAAAATTTAAAACGTTTTCAGGGAGGTCCACTTGCTTGGATGGCAGCGCATCCTGTAGCTGCCAATCTTTTGATGATAGTAGCCATCATCGGCGGTATTTTAATGATCTCTCATCTGCGTCAAGAGGTTTTTCCAGACTTTGAACATGATGAAGTACGTGTCAGTGTAGCATATCCGGGAGCAAGCCCTGAAGAGATAGAGAAAGGGATCGTTTTACCTATTGAAGAGGCTGTCAGCGGGGTAGATGGTGTAAAAAGGGTAGTCTCTAATGCTTCAGAAGGTGTAGGAAGTGTAACTGTAGAGGCTCAAAGAGGGTATGACTTACAACAACTGCAAAATGATGTGCAAAATGCCATAAATCGCATTAGAACATTCCCTACAGATATAGAACGTCCAAGAGTGGTTATGCGAAGTTATGAGAAGCAGACAATCTCTTTAATTCTTTATGGAGATAGTGACAGACTTACACTATATAACTTGGCACTCTCATTCAAGCAAAGACTTTTGCAACACCCTGAAATTTCAAAAGTTGGAATCTATGGAGTCTCTGCTTTGCAGTACAGTATAGAGATCGACAAAGATACCCTTAGAAAATATAACCTATCTTTAGAAGAGGTAGCAAGACGCATAAATAGTGACTCTTTAGACCTTCCGGCAGGTAGTATAAAAACCAGTAGTCAAGAGATACTGGTACGTTTAAATCAGCGTAGAGAGTTGATTGAAAAGTTTAAAAATATTCCAATTATTACAACAAAATCTGGTGCAATAGTTACACTAAAAGATATAGCAAAATTTAGAAAAAATTTTGAAAATGAGGACTATTTTGCTCTATATAACGGTAAACCTGCCATATATATGGCTGTAAGAAATCCGCAAGACTACTCACCCATAGCAATTGCAAATATAGTAAAAGAGGAGATGGCAAACTATAGTAGTGAACTACCTCAATCAATAGATATGAAAGTGCTTACAAACTCGGCAGATACATTTGCAGATCGTGTAAATCTTTTGTTGAAAAATAGTGCAGTAGGGCTTATCATAGTTTTGGTAGTACTTGCTCTCTTTTTAGAGATACGCTTGGCTTTTTGGGTAATGATGGGAATTCCTATCTCCTTTATGGGGGCTCTTTTTCTATTTCCAGCTCTTGATCTTTCCATTAGTATGGTCTCTCTTTTTGCCTTTATCATTGCACTTGGAATAGTAGTTGATGATGCCATTGTCATAGGTGAAAATATCTACCACTACAGAGAGCAGGGCTTTTCACCTGTAGAGGCTGCCATTAAAGGTGTTCGTGAGATGGCAGTACCGGTTACATTTGCCATTTTAACCAATATCGTTGCATTCTTACCAATATATTTTATTCCTGGAATGATAGGGAAAATATTTCAGGTGATCCCTGTTGTTGTTATAATAATCTTTTTAGTCTCATGGGTAGAGTCACTCTTTATTCTGCCATCACACTTGGCTCACATAAAAGGTGATGTTTCCAATCCTTTGCTAAGGTTTATACACAATTTACAGCAAAAGTTTAGTCGAGCATTTAGAGGTTGGGTACGTTTTAAATTTGGACCTTTTTTAACATTTGTGCTTCATCACCGCTATCTTCTTATTGTTGTCTCTGTATCTATGCTGATTGTTACAATTGCTTATGCTTTAAGTGGTCGAATGGGAATGCAGATATTTCCGCGTGTTCCATCTGATTATGCTCAGGCAATTTTGAAAATGCCACTGGGAACACCGGCAGATGAGACTAAACAGATAGTTAAGAGGATGACAGATGCCGCATACATTGTAGAAAAGGAGAAAGGGTTACCAGAGTATATTCACGGAGTTTATGCCCGTGTTGGCAGTGAAGGGGCTCACGAAGCTTTAATAAGGGTCTATCTGCCACCTGCAGTTGTTCGTGAAAAGCTACTCTCTACAGCAGATTTTGTTGAGTTGTGGAGAGAGAAGATAGGGGAAGTTCCGGGAGCTGAACTTCTAAAGTTTTCTGCACACTCTAGAGGTCCCGGACATGGATCAGCTATATCTTTAGAGATAAGACATAGCAATCTTGAAATATTGAAAGAGGCAAGCAGGCTCATTGCTCAAGAATTGCATAACTATCCAAGAGTTTATGATATTAGTGACGGTTTTGAGAGTGGTAAACCGCAAATAAACTTTACGCTAAAACCTTTAGCCTATACATTGGGATTTGATGCAAGAACTATTGCAAGAGAGGTGCGTGCCTCTTTTTATGGTGCAGAGTCACAGCGTATTTTGGTAGATAATAATGAGATAAAAGTGATGGTAAAGCTTCCAAAAAAAGAGCGTGAAATGCTGCAAACCCTTTATAATTTACGCCTCTTTACAAAAGATGGTAAAGAGGTTGCATTGATGGATCTAATAAACATAAGATGGGGAAAAGCATATACTCAAATTAATAGAGTTAATGGCAGAAGAGTTATTACAGTAGAGGCAAATATTCGTCCCCGCAGTAAAGCTATAGAGGTTATGAATGATCTTCAAGAGTCATTTTTGCCAGAGTTAAAAAAGCGTTTTCCAGGACTCTCTTATAGTTTTGAAGGGGATCAGACAGAGATAAGAGATAGTTTATCTACTCTAAAAACTACGTTTATCTTGGCTATGTTTGTCATTTATGCTCTGTTAGCGATTCCATTTAGAAGTTACCTTCAGCCGCTAATTGTGATGGTGGGCATACCGTTTGGAATTATAGGTGCTATTATTGGACATTTGATAATGGATTATAGCCTTAGTGTTGTGAGTATGTTTGGCATAGTGGCTCTTAGCGGGATAGTTGTAAATGATGCTCTTATTTTGGTAGATTTTGCCAACCGTTACAAGAGTAGAGTAAAAGCATCTACTCTGAAAGTTGTACGTGAAGCGGCTTTGCAAAGATTTCGCCCTATCTTGCTTACAACCATAACAACCTTTGGAGGTTTGATGCCAATGATCTTTGAAACCTCCAGACAGGCAAAATTTCTAATACCAATGGCAATATCTCTTGGGTTTGGAATCCTTTTTGCCACATTTGTAACACTGTTGATTGTTCCTGCTCTCTATATGATAGTTGAGGATATTAAGAATTTTTTTCATAAATAAGTAAATAATTATAACATTCTTACTGGACCAAAGTTCAACCTCCGTATATAGGAACTGAAGCTTTAGTCCCGTTTATGATGGATTTTGTAATGTGTTAAATATAAAAACAGACAGTGATCAGAGGTTTATTTATCTTCTACCGCCTCCTCTGCCTCTTGAACCTCTATACATTCCACCGCTACCACTTCCATCTCTCAATCTTTGAGCTGTTCCGTTTGCTGACCCGTTAGAAGATCTGCTC
>CAZGCF010000126.1:0-4608 GCA_964524095.1 uncultured Campylobacterales bacterium
ATTGCCACCCTATGTGGTGGCAGAGTTATGGTGAACCTACTTCAGCTTACTTCTCTTTAATAACCTATCTCTTTATGTTAAAATACTTCTAAGTACTTGAACAATAAAAATATCAACTAATTTTTGGGACTAAAGTCCCATCCCCTAAGATGGGGTCGAGACTTTAGTCTCGCGATTAAATGAGTTTCATAGACTTAAAGCAAAGGAGTTAGATATGCCATTTGTAATAGAAAAGACGAAAGATCCACTATATAAAGAGGGGCTTTATGAGGGTGAAAAGATAGGAAAATTAGAAGGAAAGATAGAAGGGAAGATAGAGAGTGCCGTTATAATGGTAAAAGATTTTGAAGCCAAACCTGAAGATGTAGCCAAAAAGTTAGATATACCATTAGAAATCCTTTTAAAAAAATTAAAATAAGTCAAAAAAGTGTAAGTATTGCAGTTTAAATATGTGCTAAAAAAGAGCCATCAATAAAAGCCTATGAGATTTCTCTATCCTGAATTTTTATATCTTATGTTGATACCGGCTGGAGTATTGATCTATCTTATTACTACAAATAGAGATGCATTAGAGCGTATATTTGAGCCACAAACACTTGAAAAACTTCGCATTAGCGGAGATGGACTTGGTAGAACAGGTCATAATGCACTAATTTTTATAGCTTTTTTCTTTATGACACTTGCTTTGGCTCAACCTGTTATTGAGAAGGGCGAAAAGAGAGTCAAAGTTAGTGGTACTGATATTGTAATTGCCATTGACCTCTCCCTCTCTATGCAGGCACGTGATTTTTTCCCAAATCGTCTTGCTTTTGCAAAGCAGAAGATAAAAGAGATTCTCCCACAACTACCGGCTGGAAGAGTAGCAATAGTTGGTTTTACCTCTGCGTCATTTATAGTAGCACCCCTTACGACAGACAGAGATGCATTAAATTTTTTATTGAATCGTTTGAAGTCTGAAACGGTTACTGCTAAAGGTACAGATCTTTTAGCTGCCATAAAGGGGAGCATTAAACTATTAAAAAAGAGTATCTCTAAAACAGTGATTCTTGTAACAGATGGTGGAGATGAGCAAAATTTTGAACCAATTGTAAATTTGCTAAAAAGAGAGAGTATTCGTCCTATTATCTGGATGGTTGCAACACAAAAAGGTGCACCAATTCCTATGGAAAAAGTGACTCAAAAAGCTAAAGATTTAGTTTTAAGCAGAGCAAACATAAGACTAAAAAGAGTTGCAGATGAGTGTGACGGGCTTTATGTAGAGGCTACAATTTCACAAAGAGATGAAAAGAGAATTGAGGAGTATTTAAAACAGTTTTTCAATGGATCAAAAACATATGAAAAGGTTGTAAACAAACGAATTCAACTCTTCTACTATCCACTTGTTTTAGCACTTTTGACTTTACCATTTGGTATATACTCAATTTGGCGTGGCAGTAAATCTGCTCTTTTACTCTTTTTTATCTTTTTCTCTTATCAAAAAGTTGATGCAGCTATATTAGATTTTCAGTTAATTGAAGATGGCAAAAAGGCATATAAAGAGGGTGATTACAAAAGAAGTGTAAAAGCTTTTGAAGAGTTGTCAATTCACAATCCAAGAAGTGAAGTATGGTTTAACCTTGGCAATAGTTACTATAAAAGCGGTAGATACAAAATGGCGCTAAGTGCATACTCCAAAGTTGTAACAAAAGAGCTGAAAATAGAAAAAGCAAAACTCTATAATATGGCAAACTGCTATGTGAAAATAGGAGAGTTTGAAAAGGCTGCTCTGTTTTACCGAAAGGTTTTAAAGCTTGGAGATGATGAGGATGCAAAGGCTAATTTAGCTTTAGTTTTAAAAGCACTTAAAGAGAAAAAAAAGCAAGATAAAAAGTCTTCATCAAAAGGCAAAGATAGAGAGAAAAATAGAAACAGGAGTTCATCAGAAGCTTCAGCTTCAAAAGAGAACAGTAGTAAATCAGGAGCTTTAAAGAGTAGAGTAAAAAAGAGAGAGTTAAGTCAAGCAGAAGAGAAGAAGTGGATGCAACTTATAGAGAATCAGCCTTTAAAGTCAAAACTATATCCGCTTACACCGCCTGAGAGTAGAGAGAATGTTAATCCGTGGTAGTTTAATTATTTTATTGATCTTTTCTTCACTTCTGTTTGGTGCAGGAGTAAAAGTTAGTGTTGATGAAAATCCTATCATAGCTGGTGAATCGGTTGAGTTTGCTATTGAGGCTGAAGGTGAGAGGGTTCAATTTCCAAAGATAGAAAAAATTGGTGAGTATAGAGTAACTGCTGAGGGGAGTCAGCGTTTAGAGAGATTTGAAGATAACCACAGTGTTGTAAGATGGATTAAACTCTATGCATTTACTCCAAAAAAGAGTGTAACTATACCATCATTTGATGTTTTAGTAGATGGTAAAAAAGCAGTCACAGAGCCAATATTTGTTCAAGTAAAGCCAAATAGCCAACAACAGACAAACGATTTTTCTATTCAGATTATTGCAGATAGAGATGAAGCCTATGTTGGTCAGATGGTAGATGTAAAAGTGATTTTCAAAGAGAAAAGAAATGTTCCTGTTATGAGTGTTGACTTTATACCCATTAAGTTTGAAAATTTTTGGGTAAAGAGAGTTGGAAAAGAGAAGCGTT
The DNA here is from genome assembly GCA_964524095.1 of uncultured Campylobacterales bacterium. Taxonomy (GTDB): domain Bacteria; phylum Campylobacterota; class Campylobacteria; order Campylobacterales; family Hydrogenimonadaceae; genus Hydrogenimonas. The sequence continues at coordinate 2,632 of CAZGCF010000126.1, forward strand.
ATCCTGAAGGTGACTATCTTGTTCACGAGATTCACTATCTCTTCTTTCCGCAAAAGGCTGGTGAACTAACGATTGGACCGGCTGAAGTAAAGGTAGCAGTTGCTAAAAAGATGCGTGATGCTTTTGGGTTTATTGTCCGTAAGCCAAAGTGGATTACTATTTCATCATCTTCTTTAAAACTGACTGTAAAACCGTTGCCACAAAATGTAAACCTGATAGGTGATTTTAAGCTAATGGTACAAGCAGAGCCAAAAAGGGTAGAAGCAGGTAAACCGATAAAGCTTGTTGTGCGTGTTGAAGCTGAAGGGAATATAGAGGATTTTGATCTTCCAGAATTGCATATTGATGGGGTTACTATTTATAGTGAAGAGCCTAAGTTAGAGCAGAGTTACAGTCGTGGTATATATAGTGGCAGTTGGGAGAGAGAGTATGTTTTGATTGCAGAGAGATCTTTTGTAATTCCATCTTTTACTCTGAAATATTTTGATCCAAAAATAGAAAAAGTTAAAGAGATAAAAACTAAACCTATAGAAGTAGATGTAATAGGTGGTTATATTAAGCAAGAAAGCAAGCTTGATAAAGTCGAATCAGTGAAACAGTTTAAGGAAGAGAAAGAGATGTCGCTTTTTTATCTATTTATACCATTTTTGGCTGGTATGGGATTTATGTATCTTCTAATAAGATTAAAAGGTATTACAAAAGATAAGCAGAGATTAAAGCCGAGTAAAAAGCAAGATATGCTACAACAGCTTTTGCCTTATCTTCAAGTTTCCAAAGAGGCATTGGATTTGGCAGAGAGACTCTCTTCACCTGACTACACTATCTCAAAAAGCGATAAAAAAGAGTTTGAAAAGTTAATGAAAAGATATAAAAACTAAATTATCGTGCAATCTATTTTTACTTTTATCTGTTATCCTGCCTAAATTTTGAAAGGTAGGAGATGGAGTATTTTGCTGAAAATGTCTTTTGGTGGCACTGGATTGTTCTTGGTATAGTGTTAATAGCATCTGAGATACTACTGCCAAGTTTTATCATAATCTGGTTTGGTATAGCGGCTATAATTGTTGGGAGTATTGACTATATATTTCAGATAACATTTACAAATGAGCTCTTTTTATGGGCAATATTTTCAGCACTTCTGCTCGGAAGCTGGTTAAAATTTTTCAAAAGAGATGAGATAGTTTCCAGAGTAGGGCAGTCTGAGGGTGAGTATAAAAATACATCTGGAGTAATTACCGAAGATCTTAATGATGGACGATTTCGCGCTCATTTTGAGCTTCCTATACTGGGTGACAGAGTTTGGATCGTTGAATCTCAAAATAGAGAAAAACTATCGGTTGGCGATAAGATCAAGGTGTCTAAAGTTTATGGACAGATAGTTAAAGTTTTTAAAATAGAAGGAGAGTAGAATGCCTCAATTTTCAATAGCAATTACACTTGTAGTAGCACTTTTTATAGTAGTACTATTTAGTATTAGAATAGTACCACAAGGTGAAGAGTGGGTTGTAGAGAGACTTGGTAAATTTAAAAAAGTGATTAAACCTGGGTTAAATATCATAATTCCATTTATAGATTCGATCAGAGACAAGATAACAACTAGAGATATAATCTTAGATGTTGCCAAACAGGAGGTTATAACAAAAGATAATGCAGTAATTATAGCTAATGCAGTAGCATTTATGAAGATTACAGATCCGGTAAAAGCTCTTTACGGTGTTGAAGATTTTAAATTGGCTATACGTCATATAATTATGACAACACTTCGTTCAATTATAGGTGAAATGAAACTTGATGAAGCTCTTTCAAATCGTGAAATGATAAAAACAAGACTTAGAGATCAGATAGTAGATAATGTAGCTGACTGGGGGATTACTGTTAAAACTGTTGAGCTTCAAGACATCATTCCAAGTACAACAATGAAACAGGCTATGGAGCAACAGGCTGCGGCAGAGCGTGAAAGAAGAGCAATTGAGACAA
>CAZGCF010000127.1:0-1933 GCA_964524095.1 uncultured Campylobacterales bacterium
GATATAACAGATGAATACATAATATTATATTCTTTTCTAGATGGAGCGTTATATTGGCTTTTCAATAATATAGATGAAGCTGATGCATAATACAACAATTTATAAAAATATAGTCTCAACTCTCTATTTAGAGTTGAGACCTAACTAATCTACTACTATCTGCAAAAATTGAGATGGCGACTTATAGCCAGATACTCTTTTATGCTTTATCTCATCTCCACCTTTAAAAAAGAGAATAGCAGGCGGTCCAAATATACCAAAATGTTTCATCATTCTCTTATCTTCATCTGAGTTTGCCGTTACATCAACTTGATAGAGACTATACCCTTTTAATGCATCAACAACTTTCATATCTTTAAAGGTACTCTCTTCAAGCTCTTTGCAACTTACACACCAATCTGCTCTAAAATCTACCATTACAGGTTTAGTGCTATTTTTGATCTTTGCAAGTAACTCATCTAAAGATTTAACACTCTCAAATTGTAATGAACTTCTTGACTCTATTCTACCATTATAGTGCTCTTTTAGTGCTATTAGAGGATCAATAGGATTTTTAGCTCCCGTAAATGCACCAAAAAGTAAAAATAGTCCATAAATAAAAAATATGATACCTACACCTTTAAATAGAGCATTCCAACCCCTTTCACCTCCAAGAGACTCAAATGCTCCCATATAGACAGCACTAACAATAAACAGCACAGACCAAAGCCCCATTGTTACACTCTCTGGAATAATCCTAGAGATCATCCAAACTGCAACAGCCAACATAATAACGCCAAAAATTTTACTGACTGTCGTCATCCATCCGCCAGGTTTTGGCATAAACTTGCCTGCACCTAAACCTATGAGAAGTAGTGGTACACCCATACCAAGACTCATTACAAACAGAGCAGTACCTCCCAAAAAAGCATCGCCTGTCTGACCAATATAGATCAATGCTCCAGCCAGTGGTGGTGCAACGCATGGTCCAACAATTAGTGCAGAGAGAAACCCCATAATAGCGGTTCCAACAACTCCACCTCTTTTACCCGCCATATCACCTTTTTTACTCAATCTATTTTGAATTACAGCAGGTACACCTATCTCATAAAAACCAAACATTGAGAGTGCCAATACCACAAAAAGAAGTGAAAAAGCTAAAATTACCCAAGGATTCTGCAAAGCAGACTGTATATTTGCCCCAAAAACTCCTGCCAAAACTCCTGCTATAGTATATGTTATAGACATAGATAAAACATAAACTAAAGAGAATAAAAAGCCCTTTTTAGCTGTCATCCCTTTGCCTTGAGCAACAATTATAGATGAGAGAATTGGAATCATAGGGAATATACAAGGTGTCAAAGAGAGCAAGAGTCCAAATCCAAAAAATGTTAGCATTACTATACCAAAACTTTTAGACTTAAGATCTGAAGCGATTGACTCCTCTTCTGACAAAGAGTTTTTTTCACTAACTCTATCTTTTACCAACGATAGATCAAAATTATACTCTTTAGTCACCGGTGGATAACACGCACCCCTATCTGAGCACCCCTGATATGTTAAAACAAATGTTGCACTATTACTACCATTTGAAGATTTAAAAACTAAAGGGATCTCTACATTAAACTCATTTTTATATATCTCTTCACCAAACTTATCTTTTTGAGCTGGTGGAAGCATATATTTACCCAATCTCACCACACTCTCTGGTTTAATTGAAAACTTCAGTGCCTCTTTTGTTAGATGTATATGATCAGCCATTTTAATCTGAACCGAGACTATGCTATTATCTTTCAACACTACAGAAGGATGAAAAGCAGAATCAACACTCAAAAAGTTGGCATATAGGCTTAAAGTAAAAAGAGTTAGAAAAATAATATTTCTCATTATCAACCCTCAAAATAGAAGTTGCGTTATTAAATCATACTTTGAATAATAAAAGGGTAAAAATATC
>CAZGCF010000127.1:1943-3785 GCA_964524095.1 uncultured Campylobacterales bacterium
ATATCATCTTTAAATTTAATTTTTATGATAAATCTCACTTTAAATTTTTCTCTACCTATTAAAAAACAGAATTGAAAATAAAATAATATTTAGTTATTTTAAATTTCTATTTTTTTAGATTTAAGTATAAGTTTTTATTCTAATTAATGTTTAGCTTTTATAAAATTAAGCACCTATATTTCAGAGAAGAGATTTTCACATATAGTCTCTTTAAAAGGATCACCATAAACCATTTGGTGGCACTTTTAAACAATTAAAGAATAATTTTGAGTTATAGTAAACAAGAGAGGATTATGTTAAACAAAAAAGAGAGAATTTTACAAATATCTGCACTAATAACTGATCATAAAAGAGATATTGCAAAAGTTTGGATAGAGAAAACAAGTGTAAAAGAGATATTTATATCATACTCCATAAGTAGCAAATATTTTACTAACAATTATGCCGTTAAAATAATTGAACACTTTGCAAAGGTGATGATTGGCCAGCAACCTGTCGGAAATTCACCTACAATGGATAAGTTTATAAAATTTATGTTTGATAAAGAGATCACAGCAAAAGAGATTTTTCTCATATTTATGGGGTTTAGACGCTCCCTTTTTCGTTTCTTAACAAACAATGATCTTATTGAAGCAAAAGATAAGTGGCTAATTGAAGCACTTTCAGAACTTTTTGATAAAAATCTATCAAATAGCCTTGACTATTTTGACTCTCTGCATATTGAAAAAGAGAAAAAGAAGCAAAAAGAGGAGGATGCCTATATATATGCTAAACGTTTGCAAACAATTCTAGACCTACAAGAGAAACTGATCTTCAAAATAAGAGATGGAAAACTATACTTGGCAAATAGAGCATTCTTAGAGGCAATAGGAGCTGTAGAAAAAGAGGATTTTGAAAAAGGTAACTCAAATGTTTGGGAGATTGTAAAACGGGTAAATAGATTTACATCACTCTTTGAATCTAAAAATTATGATCAATGGATCAAAAATATGCTATCAAAGTATGAAGGGAGTTGCGAAGCAGTAATTTTTGATCGACGAGTAAACAGAACAATTTTAACTCAAATGAAGATTAAACCACTTCCTAACGAAGAGAGTTTGGAGTATGTTGTAACATTTGATGATATTACAGAGAGAAAAAAAGAGATACACTCACTTACTCAAATGGCACTTACCGATACACTAACAGGAGCACCAAATAGAAGGATGTTTGAAAAGAGGTTCAACACTGCACTACAAGAGTTTAAAAACAGTAATAAACCACTCTTTTTAGTAGTTGTTGACATAAACAGACTTTCAGAAATCAATAAACATTTTGGTAGAGAGACAGGCGATGCTCTACTTATATCTTTTGCAAATGAGATGATGAAAATAGCAGATGATAAACACTTCTTTGCAAGAGTAGATGGCGATCAATTTGCACTGATTATAAATGAGCAAGATGTTGAAAGCGTCAAAAACTATTCAAACACTCTCAAAAAGATACTACACTCAATTCACTACTTTAACGATAGATCAGCAGAAGCCAACATTGCCATTATTAGTTGTCAAAAAGATGATAACCTGCGTAGAATGATGCTTAGAGCAGAAAAGATAATACAAACCATAAAAGAGAGCGGTAATGCAGATATTATGGACGATAGAAAACTGCTCAATCAAGAAAGAGTTTTTAAAGAGGCTAGAGAGAGGTTTATAAATCACTGTAAACTTCTTTTAGATAGTGCCAAACCTCTTGAGATAGTAAACTTCTATAAAGATATTCCTATTCAATCTGATGGTGAAATCATTAAAATAGAAGAGAATGCTATTTGGATAAAAATAAGAAAAGTTGCTTTTCATGCTC
>CAZGCF010000127.1:3795-4534 GCA_964524095.1 uncultured Campylobacterales bacterium
GCTCTACATCGTAATGAAAAGATCTATATAAAAAATGAAGAAAAGCCACATTTTCAAGCTAAAGTGACCGACTTTAACATAGAGAAGTCAGCTATTCTTATTGAAGACCTTATTCCAGTAGATCAGTCGCCACTTGAGAGAAAAAATATTCACGTCAAATTAGAGCCATATATTGAAGCAATCATTAAATATGGAAAGATTCAAATGCCTGTATTTATAGATAGCGTTTCAATAGACTCAATATCTTTTAGAGTTGATCATCTATTAAATCTAAAAATATCAGATAATCTCACTATAGAAACCATTTTAAGATGGGAGGGAAAAGAGGTTCCAATAAGAGTCTCAGGCTCTCTAATCAAAATTAAAGAGAAGAGTGATACATTCAAACTTGTGATTTTGTTAGAAGAGTCAAAAGATATTGATGAAACTCTTTCACCATACATAGCACATAGACAGATTGAGATTATTAGAGAGATTCAAAATGCCATTTTATAAAAAGTCAAGTAGTCAAAGTTTTATTTAAGTTTTAAACAACCTTTCTAAAAAGTCCATAAAGAGATAGTAACAGAATAAAATTTCTACAACCTCCAAATATGACACTATTTGTCAATAGCATCTCTTATAATTTCACTAAATTTTAAATCTCTAAAAACTGTATAAAAAAATTCTATTACATATATCTACGCATAAGAAAATTAGTGATAGAATTAATTGAAATACAACTATTGTGAGAATAAAT
>CAZGCF010000128.1:0-4526 GCA_964524095.1 uncultured Campylobacterales bacterium
AGTACTGCTCTCTTATAATATCGGAAATAGTAAGAATGCCAAACTCTCCAGTTTTGCTATCTGTAACAATAACATCCCTTAACCCTTTATCATACATTAAAGAAATAGCATCTTTTAGAGTCGCATCAATATCAATAGATACTATATCTTTTGTCCCTATATCAAATAGAGACAAATCCTCTTTTAAAGGTTGGACTTCTGACACCCACTATCTCCTAATACTAAATTGGATTTTCTAACGTCATTTGAACAAGAGTATTTACAAGTATTGCAATATCATCTAGTTTCTGCTCTTCAGGATTCAAAAACTTCTCAAAACTATCCTCTAACAACTTATGTCTTTCTTCACAATCACGCAGATAGCTTTTTAAAGCCTCTTCCATTGTTTCATCTTTTCTCTGATAATGAATAACCTTCTCACTTAATGATGTTACTGAAAACTCAATAAACTCTTTAAGTTGTCTTTTTATTGTATGCTCTTCTCTATTTTTAGCTCTAAAGTTTTCCAAAGACTCTAAAATCTCATTAATGTGAAGCTCTTTTATTATTGTATGCATCAATTTTGCAGTCTCATCAAATCGTCTATGATTCTTTTCATGCAAAATAATTGCAGCTATTGTAAATTTCATATATGGTAAATGGTAAAAAAATCTATTTATCAGACTATTATCTTCTACAATCTTTTCAATTTCATCTTCAGAAGTTGTCTCCATTAGAGCCAATAACTCATTTTTGTAACGTAAAAGTGTAGGAGCATGAATCTGATCTGTTAAAAGATGGCGCACCATCCAATCAACGCTAAATGCAATAGTTGTTTCAATCTCAAAAAGCAATTCATACTGTTTAGATGAAGAAATCTTATAATCTTGACGATAAATTTCATACCGAATATCATTGGTACCAAACAGTTGATTACAAATAAGATAACTTTTTACTTTCGATAAAAAACGCTCCTCCCCCAACTCCTCAAAATCGCTGATAAAAGTTATTCCGGCACTATTTATAATTCTATTTGCCATAACTGTAGCAGAAATCTCTCTCTTTAAAGGATGTCTTAATATCTCATCTTCATATATTGTTGCAAACGACTTTGGAAAATATTTCAACAGATACTCTTGAGCGAATGGATCATCTAAAATATTACTCTCAAGCAGATGCTGTTTTACAAATATTTTTGCATAAGATAGAAGCGTACCAAGAATAGGACGCACTAACCCACCCTTATCATCTATAACATCATATATTTTCTCATCTTTTGGAATATGGAAACGTTTTCGACTAAATACAGGCAAACTTTTTTCAAGTAAAGAGATCGCTTTTAAAAATGGTTCTATACTCTTTTGACTTCTACGATAATCAAGAGAAATAGCTAAAGATTGATGATAGTTTGTCCATAACACCCTCTTTGTAACCATCTCTGCCTGATGCTGAAGGGTATCTAGGCGACTCTTTTCATCAAGCTGTCCTTTACGCGCCAAAGAGGCTAATGTTATTTTTAAATTTACCTCATGATCACTTGTATTTACACCTGCTGAATTATCAATAGCATCAAGATTTATAAACCCTCCCTGTTTTGCATACTCTATTCTTGCCGGTAGAGTAAATCCAAGATTTCCGCCTTCGCAGACTGTTTTTGCCTTTAACTCATTTGCATCTACTCTTACATTTTCATTGGCTTTATCGCCAACATCAAGATTACTCTCCCAACTTGCTTTAACATAGGTACCAACACCACCATTAAAAAACATATCTACTTTAAGTTTTAAAATGGCTTGAACCATCTCTTCGCCACTCATGCTTTGGCGCGTTGTTTTAAATAGCTTCTGAATCTGCATTGACAGGGGGATCTCTTTATCATTTCTGCTAAAAACACCTCCCCCCGCACTTATTTTAGAGAGATCATAATATCTCCATCCACCTTTTGGACTGGCTTCAAAGAGTCGTTTCCGCTCATTATAAGCAGTTTCAGGATCTGGATCAGGATCAATGAAAATTTCATTATGGCTTATTGCTGCTACTAATTTAAAATATCTGCTTTGCAACATTGCATTACCAAAAACATCTCCATTCATTGATCCAATTCCAACCACTGTTATCGGAGTTTCATAAAAATTTATTCCCCTCTCTATAAAATAACGCTCAACAGAACACAATGCCCCTTTAGCTGTAATACCCAACTCTTTGTGATTATAACCATTGCTTCCACCACTTGCAAATGCATCTTTTAACCAAAAATTACGTTTTATAGCGATCTCATTTGCTGTATCACTCATATTTGCGGTACCTTTATCGGCGGCAACCACAAAATATGTATCATCTCCATCATATCTAACTATTTTTGGATCAACTATAATCTTATCATCCTCTTGGTTATCTACTAAGTCTAAAAGTGCATCGATATATAGTTCATAAAAGTATTTAAATTTTTCTTTTGTTATCTCCTCTTTAGGTAGTTTTATAATAAAACCACCTTTTGCACCACTAGGAATAATAATGGCATTTTTCCCCTCTTGAGTTAACATTAGTGAGCGCACCTCAATGCGAAAATCTTCAAAGCGATCGCTCCAGCGGATTCCTCCTCTACTTACACTACCCATACGTAAATGTACACCGCTTAAATTATAGTTATGTACAAAACTCTCTATACGCGGTTGTATTCCTGCCATTTTACTTTCAATTTTATCTGTATGCACTTTAAAAGATATAGCAGATTTTTCAAGAAAATAGTTGGTTCTAACCATTTGCTGGATTATCTCAAAAAGCATACGTATAACTTGATCTTCAGTAATATGCGTTATTGGATGGAGCATACTCTCTATTTTATCTTCCATCTTATCCAATTCACGCTTTCTATATTTTATTAAAGGATTAAATTTTATATTGAAATATTCAAGCAAAGCCTTTGTAACAGAGTGGTGCTTTATGAGAATATTTGTCATTGTAGCTTCATTAAATGCTGGAACAAGCTGATTTTCATATGCCAATAGTGCAAATAAAAGCTCAAGCTCTCTTGGTGAGATATTCTCTAAAAGCGTCAATTGAAGAAGTGCAGTATTTGGAAGAGTAGGATTACAAAGCATAGTCTCAAGCAGTTCAAGAATATTTTTTTGGGTATTTTCTATCTCTTCTAACTGCTCATTAGCGATACGATACCTACTTACATAAACCCTACTACTTTTAAAAGGAATTTCATAGGAAATCTCACTATGCACTGAAAGCCCAATATTTTTTAGCAAAGGAACAATTTGAGATAGTAAAAAATGTTGTTTTCCATATATCTTTAAATATAGATGACCCTCTTTATCTGTTATAAATTCTGAAGCAAAAGGCTTTTTTTGTAAGAGTTCCACTACATTTTTTGGAACAGTTAAATCATCATCCCTCAATATCTGCAAACAAGCATTCGCATATTTTTGATCAAGTTCCAAGTGTCTCCTTTTTATTTAATTATATCTGGCATTGGCTTTCCTAAATAGAAACCTTGCCCCATCTCTATTCCAAGTGATTTAACTTTTTCAAGCACCTCTTTAGAGTGGACATACTCTGCAACAGTATTAATATTTGCACTCTTTGCAAAATCTCTGATTGTTCTAACAACCATTTCAGCATGCTTATCGTGATCTATATCTTTAATTAAAGTACCATCAATCTTTAGCAAATCTACTTCCATTTTTAATAGTTTTTCAAAATTTGAATATCCGCTACCAAAATCATCTATAGCAATTTTGCATCCAAACTTCTTCACCTCTTTTACAAAATCAAGCAGTACATCATAATCTTCTATCTCTTCACTCTCTAAAATTTCAAATGTAATAAGGTTTGATACATCTTTATATCGTGACAACATAGATAAAATCACAAATATATCATCTGGTTTCTCTATCTCATCAGGAGAGATATTTACACTAAATGACTCTCCACTCTCTTGTGCCTTCTTTAGAGTCTTTTCTAAAATTATTGATGTTATAACACTACTGATTTTTGCCTCTTTTGCCGCCTGTAAGAAGAAAAACGGTGACAACACCTCTTTTTCACTGACTACTAATCTTGCCAATGACTCATATTTTACAATTTTATTTGTCTCTAGATCAAAAATTGGTTGAAAATATGGAACAATCCCATCATTTTCAATAGCTTGATTTAACTGTTTTAACTCATTAATATTTTTAGCAATCTTTTCTGATGCATCAAGTTTAGGATTATAAATTGCATATCTCTCGCGCTTTGACTGTTTTGCATGTTTTAAAGCCATATCCGCAGTTTCAAAAAGTTTATTTGCATGGCTAGCCCCTGCTGAAACAGTAATATCTACACTAATTCCTTTTGTTATAAATGTTTGATTATTAAATAGTTCAAGTACAATTTGTATAATCTCTTCTAAATGTGTCATACTCACAAACTCAAACACTATAGCAAAATCATCACCACCCAATCTATAAAATTTTGCCTCTGGAAACTTCTCGGAGAAGTTATTTTTTAGTCTTTCTGCAATCTGCTTTAATATTGCATCTCCTATCTCTCCACCA
>CAZGCF010000129.1:0-4508 GCA_964524095.1 uncultured Campylobacterales bacterium
GCTGAAACATTTATAAAAAGTTTTGTTGCAAATTGACTTATTAAATCTTTATAGAAGATTATTTTATCTAATATTAGATTATCTAAATGACCTACAAGTTTCATATCTATTAGAAGATCTATGAATGCTCCTGCAGAGATATATTTATCATCCTCTTTTATACGTGCAAGTACTTCAAATGCATGTATATTATCTGGATTTTGAATGCGTGAAATTGGTTGTAAAAAGATCTCTATATTTCCATTATCAAGTCTCTCTTTAAGGTATGAGACATGTTTGTAGTGGTTATTGATCCAGTGAATCATATCTTCTTGATCTGATTTAGAAATCAAATAGAGTGGAGACTCACTATTTTTTAATCTCTCTTTAAGATATATAAAGATTGTTCTTATCTCATCTTTTTCAAGTCTAAAAGGTGGTGTTATCTCTATTACTCCCTGTTTTATACTAAAAACTGGTAGTGAAGGGAATTTTTTAACTCTTTTTTGAAGATCTTGATTGAACTCATCTATCACTCTTTTAACCTCTTTTAAAGAGTACTCTTCAAAAAATAGGTAGTAATCTCCTCCTACACCTTTTGTATAAACCATAAACTCTTGATTAATATTGTAGATATGTTTTAAAGAGCGATCTACCATCTCAATAACCATATCTCCAACTTTTGGATTATAAAAAGTGTTAATATGCTTCATGCTATAAATATCAAATACTGCAATATAGGATTGCTTTAGTTTTGGAATTGCTTGATGAAGATAGCTTTTAAATGTTTTTGTCCTGTTGAGCTGTGCATTGAAGTAAAGAACTCCAATAAGATTCATTAAACGTTCATTATATTCTCTAATCTCATTATAGAGAATATATGCTGATTTGTAGTGCTTTTGTGTAAACAGGTATGCAAAAGTAGCTGATAATTCATGTAGCTTTCTATGTGTTGAGCGTAGATATTCACATATGTTTAATTGGTTGCAAACCATTTTTGATTCTGGGTAGTTAAGTGCCGATGTAAAGGGGCATGAGATGCTATCATAGACAGGAAATTTACCCATATCATTTTCAATAATTGCACATCTTAGATTCTCTTGCCATTCATAATGGATCTTATAGAGTATTTTCTCTCTGTAACTTCCCGATATGATCGGTTTGTGCTCTTTTGCAGACATAATAAGAAATTTGAATGCAATACTATTTTTAAGTTTAATAAAGTAGCTATTTAGCTCTTCTACATTTTCAGGCTCAGTAATAGAGGTTAGAGTATCTTTTATGATATCTAGATCATCAGACAATATGGCAAAAGGAATATCATGTTTTATAAAGATTTCACAAAGTCTATCTGCTGAGGATTCAATAGTGTATGGTGAAACCTCAAATGTTTTTACAAACTTTTCAATCTCATTGAGAATAGTATCTTCACTAAACTTTAGATGGTAGTTGTGCATAAGAGCGTTATGTTTATGAAATTTTTGTAGTTTTTTTATAAGTAGATTGTAGTGTTCTTGCATCAATTTGACTCTCTTCATTTGCTGTTCTGTTATAATAAAAAATTAGATTAAAAAATCTAGTAGGATTATAAAAGATAAAAAGTGTCAAAAAAGTGTCATACAAAGAGTAAGGGAGAAAAAGCTATTTTAAAATTCGGTATCCCATACCGAAACGATTTTCTATTAATTTATCAGGAAGCTTTTTTTTCAGTCGCTTTATGAGTGATTTTATGGCATTATGACTCAAATCTTTGTTATATTTTAAGTAGAATAGTTCACTAATTTTTGGAATAGGGAAAAAAGTGGTCGGTTCAGATGTAAGAATTGAGATAAATAGTTGCTCATTTTTACTTAAAGGAAGAGGCTCTCCATTGTACATTAGCAGTTGATCCTTTTTATGAAAAGAGAAGTTTCCTATTAGCGATAAAATAGAGTTATTGATCTTTTCAAGTTGAAAAATTGCACGGTCAAGAGCCTCTTTAAGAGCCTGTTTTTTTACAGGTTTTATGAGGTACTTTGTAATATTTAACTCTGTTGCTTTAAGCAACTGCTCTTGCTCACTATATGCAGTTAGAAGAATTGTTCTTGTAATATCATCATTTTGTCGTATCATCTTTATTAAGGTGAGCCCATCAATTTTAGGCATTACAATATCTGTTATTACAAGATCTGGATTATGCTTTTTGTAGAGTTTGAGTGCCTCTTCGCCATCTTTTGCCACAATAACAGTTTCAAAATAGAGCGAAAGAAAATTAAGATAAGAGTTTCTAATGATCTCTTCATCCTCTGCAAAAAGAACAGTATATCTTGTTTTTTTTGGATTCATATAACACCTTTTAAATTGATTTTAAATAGACTTTTTTTTGCATCGACTAGCTTTAGTGAGCCTTGCATTCTATTTTCTACAATCATTTTTGCAATATAAAGCCCCATACCTCTTCCCTTTTCTCTAAATTTAGTAGTAAAGTATGGATCAAAGATCTGTTTTGCTATGTTTGGGTCTATACCTCCGGCATTATCACTCAAAGAGATTTCACATCTATTTGTTTCTATTTTTTTAAATGTTATATCTATTTTAGGATCATCTGTTTTGCGATAGTAGAAAGCATCGAGCGAGTTGTTTATAAAAACTAAAAATAGGTGTAGAATATCTTGCCTTGTACCTACAATTTTGACATTGCTATTTTTTGTAATCTTTATCTTTGCTCCAATCTTCTTAATGCGTGAGTGTAACATTGTTACTGCTTCATCAAGTATCTTTTCTGGTTTAATTAAAGTCAACTCTTCTGATGGAGTTGAATACTCTTGAAAACTTCTAATTGTATCGCCCATAAATTCAGTTATCTTTTCAAACTCTTCAAAATAGTAGTTAAATCGCTCATTAGTAAGTCTGTTTTGGCTAAAATCTGTATCCATATCTAAAATTAGTGCATTAAGCTCTGCAAGGGGCTGTTTCCATTGATGTGCAATATTGTTTAAAAGTTGACCCATTTGTGCTAGACGCGTTTGGTGCATTAGTAGTGCCTGTTTCTCTTCATTCTCTTTTAGCTTAATCTCCTGCTCTTTGAGTTTAGTTATATCTATGTATGCTCCTAAAATTCCAAAAATGTTTCCAAATCTATCTTTTAGAGGAGTTTTATATAGTGAAATCCACATCTTATCTCCATCGTTAGTGTAAAAAACCTCTTCTATTCCATATAGATCTCTTCCTGTATGAAGAGTTTTTAGATCCCCTTTTCTACAAACCTCTGCATTTTCAGGTTTTAGTAGTGTATAGTCATCTTTACCCACAATCTCATCTAAAGAAGATACACCAATATCTTGCAGAAAAAGGCGATTTGCTCCTAAATATTGTGAGTATTTATCTTTCCAAATAATACGTACAGGAAGTGTATTGATAATTGATTTTAGAATTAAATGTTCAGCAAGAATTTGTCTATTTGGTATCTTTTTGGCAGTTGAACCATATGGAAGTCTTCGACTTATTCCTCTATATCCAAGAAGCTTTCCATCTTCATCAAAAAATGGTTTTCCTCTTATCTCAAAATATAGTATTCGACCATCTTTATGTTGTCTTGGTTGTATAACTCCTTCAAAGCTGTTTGGAGAGATATTTGTTAAAAAGCAGTAGCTCTTTTCAAACTCTATTTTCTCTCTTTTTGGAATATATGGAGGAATCAATGCTCCTAAAATCTCCTCTTGTTTATAGCCAAGCTCTCTTTCTACAGCCTTGTTTATATAAGTTATACGTCCTCTAGCATCTGTTTGCCAAATGATGTCATCGCTATTTTCTACTAAATCTTTGAAGTCAATTTCGTGCATTTCGAAACTATAGAGATAAATCGATAAATATTTTATTAAAATATTGGCAAAATTTTAATTTGGCTATTAATAAATCTATTGTAAAGTTAGTTTATATATTTGCTATAATTTTTTAAAATATAATAATAGAGTTGCTATGATTTTTTACAATCTTCTTGATAAGCACTGGCTATGGAAAGAGGTTAGAGAGCATTTGGGGCTTAGTAACCCTGCATACACCTTTTGGCCTTCGACACCTCATATAAAACTTGGTAGATATATCTTTTTGCAAAAAAACAGCTTGCCTGAGAAGTATGCTCATATTGAGCCTATTTTGACAGATTTGAGTGGTTATTTGCCTACACAGTATGCGGCTGGGATGTTGGGAACAGATGTGCATATCTTCAATACAAAGCAGATGAGACTGCATAAATGTTTTGAGTATAAGTTTGTTTGTGATGTAAAATTTGTAAATATCCGTCGCTTTTTTCTTGAAAACAGTATTAAGGTAGGTAGGAACTCTATAATTCAGTTAGATCGGCTGGAGCGTCTTGAGATTACACCTGAGTGCCGATTTTATCGTATTGATGATAAGTATGGCGTTGTTGTCTATGATGTGTGACATTAGTGAATAGTTGGCCAAAGAAGAGCAAAGTAGATTAGGAAAAATATAGAGGTTACAAATACAAGTGCCGCTACATCTTTTGGACGACAGTGAAATAGGGCGGC
>CAZGCF010000130.1:0-4465 GCA_964524095.1 uncultured Campylobacterales bacterium
AAACAGTAGTAGATGATCTAAATCGTGTAAAACATATAGATATTCTAATTGTTGCTTCAATAACCTTTGTTGCATATGAGGGGTTTCAGCTTGTAATAAATGGAGTTAAAGAGATGGAAGATCCTGAAAAAGATATTCCAAGAGCAATCTATAGTGCTTTAATATTGGTTGCAATAATCTATTTTATAATCGCCTTAAGCTCTATTATAGCTATACCTGTTGATGATCTGATTAAAAATAAAGAGTATGCACTTGCATTTGGAGCAGAAAAGGTTATGGGAGCATTTGGGCGTGACTTGGTAATTATAGGTGCAGTTCTTGCAACATCATCTGCTATAAGCAGTACAATGTTTGGCTCATCTCGTCAAATGGCAAGAATTGCTGATGATGGATATTTGCCAGCTATATTGAGAAAACGTAAAGGTACAACTCCAACATATGCCATAATAGCTATGTCTGCAATTGCTTCTATATTGATTTTAATAGGAGGATTGCGTCTTATTTTAGAGTTTGGAAGTATACATTTATGTTTATATCACTTCTTATGGCAGTAGCGAACTTTAAAATTCGTCACTTGACAAACTCTTCTACATTAATGGGTATTGTAACAATAGTTGGTCTTGTTATAGGTACCATATTGATTATTTGGTATGAGTATCAAACAAGACCAGAACAGATGCTCTTTATAGTAGCAATCTATATAATTTTGAGCATTTGTGCGTGGGGATATGCACGTATAGCAGAAAAGTAGAAAAGAGTTTTAATATCGACTATCTATAATGTCATAATCCTCAGGAATGGTACATTTTAAGATGGATTGATCCAGAGGTTTTGTCTTTAACTCTTTAAAAGTTAAAACAACACTATTACCTAAATCATCAATATACTTGATCTCTTTTATCTCATCTTTGCTATCTGTTATGATGATATACTCTACCCCTTCATATAGAGCTTTATATTTATGTTTTTCAATCTCTTTTGCCTGTTTTAAAATTTTTAATATAGGAACAGCTTTATCTAGTTCAAAGAGTGTTGCCTGCTCCAACTCTGGCTCAATTACCCAAGCACGATTTTTCATTAGACAGATAATCTTTTCAATCGGCTCTTTATAGATCCACTTTGCCTCATTTGGAAACTTCATATAAACAGAGCCAGAATAGTTTAAGGTCTGATTATTTTCAGTATTGAGTACTGTTTGATGAAAGTCTGCCTGAATCTGTTCAGGTATATTTAGTTCTGCTGATAGTGTTGATGCAAGAAGCATTATTAATGTTATTCGTTTCATAAGTGAGATTTTATATAAAGCTTTGTAAAAGTGTGATAAAATCGTTTACTAAAATTGGATAGAAGCAGATTATCTGTTTATCAGGTTTACAATATAGGTTAATGCAATATGATTAAGTCGATTTTTCGTGCAATAGTTGGAACAGCAAATGATAGAGAGTTAAAGAAATATAAGAAAAAAGTAACAAAGATCAATGCTTTAGAGCCAAAATATGAGAAGATGAGTGATGATGAGCTTAAGTCAGCATTTAATGAGTTAAGAGAGCAGGTTAAGAGTGGTGAGTTGTCGCTTGATGATGTACTTTTTGACTCTTTTGCAATTACGCGTGAAGTATCTAAACGAACTTTAGGTATGCGTCACTTTGATGTGCAGTTGATTGGAGGTATGGTTCTTCACGATAATAGAATTGCTGAGATGAAGACAGGTGAGGGTAAAACACTTGTTGCAACTTTACCTGTTGTTTTAAATGCAATGCTTGGGCGTGGAGTTCATGTTGTTACAGTAAATGACTACTTGGCTAAACGTGACTCCAGTGAAATGGGAAAAATATATGAGTTTTTAGGCTATTCGGTAGGAACTATTACGGGAGAGATTATTGATGATGCTACAAGAAAAGCTCAGTATGATGCAGATATAACATATGGAACAAACAATGAGTTTGGCTTTGACTACCTTCGTGACAACATGAAATACTCTCTTGATGAGATGGTACAACGTGATCACTATTTTGCTATTGTTGATGAGGTTGACTCTATTTTAATCGATGAAGCAAGAACTCCTCTCATTATTTCAGGACCAACCAGTAGTAAACTTGAAAACTATACAAGAGCCGATAAAGTCGCACGTCAAATGGTAAGAGATGAAGATTTTACTGTTGATGAGAAGAATCGGGTCATTCTTGTAACAGAAAAAGGTATAGAAAAAGCAGAGAAGCTTTTTGGTGTTGATAACCTTTATGCTATGGAGAATGCAGTACTAGCTCACCATCTTGATCAGGCTCTCAAAGCTCACCATCTTTTTGAAAAAGATGTCGATTATGTTGTAAAAGATGGTGAGATTGTAATAGTTGATGAGTTTACAGGAAGGCTTAGTGAAGGTAGAAGATTTAGTGAAGGATTGCATCAGGCGTTAGAGGCAAAAGAGGGTGTTGAGATCAAAGAGGAGTCTCAAACATTAGCCGATATTACTTTCCAAAACTACTTTCGTATGTATGAGAAGCTTGCAGGTATGACCGGTACTGCTCAAACTGAAGCGACAGAGTTTGCAGAGATTTACAATTTAGATGTTATCTCTATTCCAACAAATGTGCCTGTAATTAGAAAAGATCAGCCAGATCTCATATATAAAACAGAGCGTGAAAAGTTTGATGCTGTAATTCGTGATATTAAAGAGAGAAATAGAAAGGGTCAGCCTGTATTGGTAGGTACTGCTTCTATTGAAAAATCTGAAGCTCTGCATGCTCTTCTTAAAAAAGAGAAGATTCCACACAATGTTTTGAATGCAAAGAACCATGAACATGAAGCAGAAATCATTAAAGATGCCGGTAAAAAAGGTGCTGTAACTATCGCAACCAATATGGCAGGTCGTGGTGTTGACATTAAGATAGATGATGAAATTCGTGAGCTTGGCGGTCTTTATATAATTGGTACTGAACGTCACGAAAGCCGACGAATAGATAATCAGTTAAGAGGTCGTGCCGGACGGCAGGGTGATCCAGGTGAGAGCCGTTTCTATTTGAGTCTTGAAGATCACCTTCTTAGAATTTTTGGAAGTGAACGCATCAAAACCATTATGGATAAGATGGGAGTAGAAGAGGGTGAGTATATTGAGTCAAAAATGGTAACAAGAGCGGTAGAGAAGGCTCAGAAGAAGGTTGAAAACCTACATTTTGAGTCTCGTAAACACCTTCTTGAGTATGATGATGTTGCAAATGAACAGCGTAAAATTATCTATAGATTCCGTAATGAACTACTTAATCCTGAGTTTGATATTAATGCCAAAATAGATGCAATTCGTGAAGAGTATTTGCAAAGCTTGATGATGGAGTGCGGAATTTACGAAGGTGCACCTAAAGATGATTTTGATTTAGAGAAGTTGAGACTCAAGATTTTAGAGGAGTTGGCAGAGTCATTTGAAGAGGATGAGTTAAAAGATAAAGATTATAGAGAGCTTTTTGAGTATCTAATAGGAGAGCTTAAAGAGAGATATGAAGAAAAGATGGGGGTTCTTCATCCTGAACAGAGAGATGAGATAGAGCGAATTCTTTATCTACAAGTGTTAGATAATGCGTGGAGAGAGCACCTTTATCAGATGGATATATTAAAAACCGGTATTGGTTTAAGGGGTTACAACCAAAAAGATCCACTTGTAGAGTATAAAAAAGAGAGTTACAATCTATTTACTGAACTTGTTGAGTCTATTAAACGCGAGACTCTTAAAACTCTATATTTAGTACGTTTTAAAAATGAAGAGGAGATTGAGAGAGAGCAGGAGTCGATTGAGAAGATGAGAGAGCAGATGGAGTCTGAGCTTGAAAACTTCTCTACAAATAAAGAGCCTGAACAGGCTACACTAAATAGGAAGAAACCTGCAAGAAATGATCCTTGTCCTTGTGGAAGTGGAAAGAAGTATAAGCACTGTTGTGGTAAAAGCGGACCAAAACGCGGAGTACTTGCAAAAGCGTAATGAATAGTAAATTTGTAAATACAATGGTCAAACGCTACTTGCGTTTTGACCGTGAAAATCCATTTATCTTCTTATCTGCCATTCTTGCATTTTTGGGAATTGCCGTTGGTGTAATGGTTCTTATTATAGCTATGGCAATAATGAATGGAATGGAAAAGGAGTTTGAAAAACGTCTATTTGTTATGAACTACCCATTAACAATCTATCCAAAAGTTCGCGGTGCCATAGATAATGAACTGTTAGAGTCTCTTGAAAAGAGATTTTTAGATCTTAAATTTAGCCCATATATGCAGAGTCAAGCACTTGTTAAAAGTGGCGGAACTCTTAAAGGTGGACTCTTTTTTGGTATAGATCCAGAGCGTGAAAAAGAGGTAAATGAGGTTTTTGCAAAGGCTTATACTAAACCATTTGGAAAGTATGGGGTAATTATAGGAAGACCATTGGCAGATGAGCTTGGTATTGGTATTGGAGATAAAATAATGTTTCTTTTCTCTA
>CAZGCF010000131.1:0-4450 GCA_964524095.1 uncultured Campylobacterales bacterium
AAAAGATATGGTTTCATAGAGCTTTATACTACTTGTAACTCCTCAAAAAGGCTTCTGCCGTATAAAATGATCCAAAAACTAAAAACTCTTCCTCTTCATTTATGCCATTAAAATCAAAACTTGGAATCTCTAACTCTTCTAACACACTCTTTAATCTATCTATATCCATCTGTCTCTCGGTTTGTATAGGAATTATCTCTACACGTTTGATTACTGGAGACAAAATAGAAAGAATTGTTTTTGCATCTTTATCTTCAAGTGTATTGTAAACTAAAACGACTTTTTTGCCTTTCAATGCTTTTACAATAGCAGATGCCGCCAGCTCATTATGACCCACATCTAAAACGACATTTTGTGCTATTTTCTCAAAACGCCCTCTAAGCTCAACCCTTTCAGGAAGAGTGCCAAAATCATCAAAGCCCAAAAGTTTCATAGCCGAAACTGCTGTCAAAGCATTATTTTTTAAGTAGTTAGCCCAACCTTTGGTCTCTAAACTTTCATAAATTTCATCACGCTCATTAAAATTTAAAATATCTTCAGTACGATAGATTTCACACCCTCGCTCATTTGCAATTCGTTTAGCTACCTCTAAAACAATCTCAGGCTGATTTGGTGCAAGAAGTGCCTTTTTATCTATACTTCTTAGTTTAGTAGCAGAAATCTCTTCAAGACTCTCTCCTAAAAACTGCTGATGATCCTTGCCTATAGGTACAATTATGCTCAAATCTTTCTCTACAACATTTGTTGCATCAAACTCACCACCAAGACCAGCTTCAAGAACAATGTAGTCACACCCTTCAAATGCCACAAGAGCCAAGAGTGTCGTATATTCAAAATAGCTTAAAGAGTTAGAAACACTTTGTGGTAAAAGTGAATAGACTTTTTTGTGAGCCAACTCCAATCTCTCATCATCAATATCAACCCCATCTATCCAGATTCGTTCATTAAACTTCATAATATGCGGAGAGGTGTAGTGTCCAACACTAAACCCTTTTGAGAGTAGTAAAGATGAGAGAATTCGTCCTGTTGATCCTTTACCATTGGTTCCAACAAGATGGATAACTTTACCAAGCTTGATATGCGGTTTTATATACTCATATGCTTTGGGCATACGACTAAGATCTATTGCATCATAATAGAGAGGCTTGCTGTTTAAAAACTTTTCAAGTGATATCAATTTACTACCTTGTTTCTTCCACCCTTTTTCGCTTTATATAGATTTTCATCAGCATGCTTCAACATAGACTCAATGGAACTTTGACTTACTCTATCTGCCACTCCACCGCTTACTGTAATAGGAATACGAGTCTCTTTATACATAAATTTACTTTTTTCAACTACTTCACGCAGTTTATTAGCAAAATGCAATCCATTTTTACTATCAGTTTTAGGAAGCACTATTAAAAACTCTTCCCCACCCCAACGACCAACAAAATCGAATTCTCTAATATGTTTTTTTATTAATTTGCCAAATGATATTAATATTACATCACCTGCATCATGGCCATATGTATCATTTACAGATTTAAAATGATCTATATCAAATAGCACAATAGTATAATTATCGCTATGTCTTTTAAATAATGACTCCTGTTTCGAAATAAAGTCATCTATTGCACGACGATTAGGTAAATTTGTCAATGAATCTGTTGTTGACTTTTTCCTCTCTTTTCGTAATGCCTCTTCTAAAACTTTTACTCTCTTTCTTAATCTATTTACCTCTTCATGAGAGTTGTGCATCTCTTCATTTAGTTTCTTTGTTTCACTCTCCAATGAATTGGCTATTGCTAATAGTTTCGTATGTATTACTTTAAATGAATTAGCCTTTAAATCTATACTTCCAAGTTCACCTTGAATTATTTGAATTGCTTTATGGTTTTTATCCCCTAATTTTATAACATTTACTAATGATGAACTAATATGTTCAATTATTGAATCCAACTCTGTTATCTGTTTGACAACTGCCTTCTTATCAAGTTCTATCCTCTTATGTATAATATTTTTTAAATCATCTATCACAGCTTTAGATGTTAATAACTCAGGATTAGAACGAATCTGATTGCTAATAGTTGCAAATTCATCATTCATACCAGATGCAATAGATGGTGTCATTGAAGCAATTACTATCTGAGCTACCTCTTGTAAAGATACATCACTCTTCTTGCTCTTAATACACTCAATAACTGCATCAACCATTGCTTCTAAATCACTCTTATCAATCTTACAATAGATTTCGAGCCTCTCTAAAAAGGAGTCATCATAATCTATAACAAAGTTATTCCAATGATCTCTTATAGCATCTATC
Organism: uncultured Campylobacterales bacterium; assembly: GCA_964524095.1. Classification (GTDB taxonomy): domain Bacteria; phylum Campylobacterota; class Campylobacteria; order Campylobacterales; family Hydrogenimonadaceae; genus Hydrogenimonas. The sequence goes on from CAZGCF010000131.1 coordinate 2,306, forward strand.
TCTACTCTATCTAAAAATGAAGCAATTTTATCTCTATCCTCTTCTGCCATTTTAGCAGCTTTTCGATCATGCAGTAGCTCTATCACTTGCAATAGACGCTTTGCTAATAGAACATAAGCTTGAATAATCTCTCCACTCTTTTTTGTATCTGTACGTGTCAATTCTGATGCAAGAAGTCTAACCAACTGATCAATGTTCTGAACATCACGCTTTTTTACCATCTTTTTTATATCAGCAGGAAGTTGATTGATAAACTTTTCAAACTTTTGACAATCTTCTACTATTACTTTTGCTCTTTTTGCCTCTTGACAAAAGTACTCACTAAAAACATCTGGTGTAAGAGTCAAGTTTCTCTGCTTGATCTGTTGCAAAGTTTTTCTAATAATATCTTGTATCGTCATAATATAGCTCCTCGCATTGCCATAATTGACACAAATGAATCAATAGCTTTCTGTGCCCCAAAACGTATAGCATCAAAACGTTTAGCATCAGATATAACTGCATTTGGTTCAATTGGAAAATCATAATACCCTTCTACTCTCTCTTGTCCTCTTTTATCATCAATTTTATAACTTATATTTAATGATACTTTTGCTCTATAAAAGATTGCATAACCATTTGAATCATATTGTATGGGAGTGAAAGCGACTCGCCCAAACTTAACCTTCAACTGTGTTGTAGCAGATTTTTTAGATGTTAACTTTGCATTAAAGCGGCTTATAACAGCTTCATTAAGAGCATCTTTGACTAAAACAGCATTTTCAGGATCTCTTAGATATACATTTACATCAACATAAATTTTATCTGTAAATACTTTTTTCGTATATTCACTCATTGGTTTGTAGCCACAACCAGAAAGTAAAAAAATTGAGAATTGAGAATTGAGAATTGAGAATGCAACTACTATTAGTCCACTTTTTTTTAAAACTTTTTTCAAGCTACCACCTCAGATCTCAATCCTAAATTCTTCATCCCAAACCCTACTTAACAACTAAGTTGACCAGTTTATTTGGTACGACAATCTCTTTTACAACTCTTTTGCCCTCCAACCATTTTGGAACAGCCGATTTAGCTATCTCTATGATCTCTTCTTTACTTGTACCTAGTGCAACTTCAATCTGTGCTCTTGGCTTTCCATTAATTGAGACAGCCATTGGGATTGCATCGACTTCAAATACCTCTTCTTTAACTTCTACAGAAGCAAAGTTATTGCGTTTGAAGAGTTGTTCACTCAACTCCCAAGCAATATGTGGAACGATTGGCTCAAGTAGATTTAGAATAATCCACATACCCTCTTGCCAAACTTGTGGATTGCTCTGCTTATCGAGAGCATTCAAGCTTTCCATTGTTGCGGCAATCAGTGTGTTAAATGTAAAGCGTTCACCATAAACCTCTTCACCCTTTTTGAGTGCTTCATAAACCTTTTTGCGTGCCTCTTTCTCTGCTTTGTCTAATGATTTATGATCAATCTCAGGAAGTGTTTCACACGGCTCACACTTTTGTGCACGATCATAGAGCTTTCGCAAGAATCGGTGCGCACCTTCAACGGCACTATCATTCCACTCCAACTCTTGTGTTGGCGGTGCAGCAAAGAGAATGAATAGGCGTGCCGTATCGGCTCCATACTGCTCAATCAATGCATCAGGATCAACTACATTCCCTTTTGATTTACTCATCTTTGCACCATCTTTAAGAACCATACCTTGTGTCAAGAGACGTTTAAACGGCTCATCTTCATTTACATAACCTAAATCTCGTAAGACTTTAGTGAAGAAGCGAGCATAGAGAAGGTGTAAAATAGCATGCTCAATACCGCCAATATATTGATCAACCGGCATCCAGTAGTCATTATCCTCTTGTGTAAAGGCGACCTCTTCCCACAAACGTCTTGGCGTTGCATAGCGAAGGAAGTACCAGCTTGACTGAATAAAGGTATCGAGTGTATCAGTTTCTCGTGTTGCCTTACCGCCACACTTTGGACATTCTGTATTAACAAATTCATCTATTGATGCTAATGGCCCTCTACCATCCCCTTTTGGCTTCCAATCCATCACATACGGTAATTCTACTGGCAAGTCCTTTTCTGGCACAGGTACAATCCCGCATTTATCACAGTATATTATAGGTATCGGTGCACTCCAATAC
>CAZGCF010000132.1:0-4429 GCA_964524095.1 uncultured Campylobacterales bacterium
CTGTTCTGATCTGCAATGTGAAAAAACTCTTTTCTAAAAGTTTTATAGACCTTTACTGTATCACAATGGATTTGAGGCGTAAATAGTTTTAATTTTGGTGGATCCTCTTCAAATGGGGTAACAACCTCTCCAATACCTTCAACATTTGCACTTTTGTAGTTGTAAACAAAAAATGGAACATCTGCACCAATCTTTGCACCAATCTTTGCAATTTCATCAGTGCTTAGGTTTAGTTCGCAAACTTCATTACACAGATTTAAGAAAGCGGCTGAATCGGAGCTTCCCCCTCCAAGTCCAGCACCTGTGGGAATCTTTTTATCAAGTGTAACTTTATAATCTCTAAAAAACTTTTCTACAAGATCTGACTTTTCACAAAGCAGTTCATAGGCAGAAGTGATGGTATTCTTCTCTGGAAGATCTATATTACTCTCTACTATAAAACTGTTTTGTATATTCTCTTTAGACTCTTTTTTTATAAATGTAATAGTGTCATAGAGTTGATCTACTCTTACAAATCTAGAGCGTAGAGTATGGTAGTTACCTCTACTCCCTGTGATTTTTAGAAAAATATTCACTTTTGCATAAGCTTTTATTTTCACAACTACTCTTTCTACTGCCTCTTTTTTAGTTTATCTTTTAAACTATTTAATATTCCAAGTTCAGCTTTTCCTGAAGCCTTTTTATTCTCTTCTGCTACTGCACGAACAAGCTCCTCACGCAGTATCATTACATCTTCTGGGGCATCAATTCCAATGCGAACATTTTTTTTGTCGATTGATATAATAGTTATAACAATATCATCACCAATACGTATGGCATCATCAACTTTTCGTGTCAGTACTAACATAGCTTTACCTTATTTAGTAGATAGTAAACAGTATCTTTAATTTCTATAATAGCAAAATATTTATCAAAAACAACGGTATATACTCCAGGTTTTGATATTTCAAACTTACTAATTGATAATTTTTTACCCATTAAGAGATCATTTGGATCTCCTAGATAGCGGTTTAATGGCGGTTGCAGATACTCTAATGGGTTAAGTGGTTCTTCATTATTATAGATAAACAATCCTTCATTTAAGCGTTCAAGGTAGCTTAAAGTACCACTATATCCAAGCTTTTCTGATATGGCTTCAGCAAGAGATCTAATATATGTTCCTTCACTTACTGTAGCTTCAAAAGTAACAAAAGGGTGACTATAGTTAATTACTTTAATAGAGTAGATAGTTGATGAGATTTGAGAGAGTTCAACTCTTTTACCTTCTCTTGCTAAATCGTAAGCACGTTTACCATCTACTTTTTTAGCTGAAAATTTTGGTGGATAGTATCTAAATGTTCCTGTAAATGAGGATATAACATCTACAATATGATCCTTTTTAAATGGAGCAATATTCTCTATTTTATCGACCTTTTCAATATCTAGTGTTGGGCTAGATACTCCAAGCCAAAGAACAGCTCGGTATCTTTTGGGACTCTTTTTTAAAAATCTAAAAAGTTTAGTATATTGACCAAAAGCGATAATAAGAACACCGCAAGCAAATGGATCTAATGTTCCTGAAAATCCAGCTTTTTTTACGCCATATTTTCGTTTGATTTGCGATAGAAATTTGTTTGAGCCAATAAAACTTGGTTTTTTTGCTACAAATAGACGGTTACTGCTCATTTTCAGATCTTTTCTACAAAGGATGATAGTATCTCTCTATGATTGCCACCAAAATTTATCTTTAATTTAAAGTGTTTTCCAGAGCGCGACACCTCTAAAACACGACCCATTCCAAAGAGTTTATGTTTGACTAGATCACCCTTTTTATAGTTGGTAGATTTTTCAATAACTAAAGAGCCTTTTAGAAGTCCTGCTTCAGTTAGAAACCTACTCTTCTCAAGATGTTTTCTTCTACCTTTATGAAATCGACTTTGGACAGTTGATAGTGTAAGAGTCTCTTTTGCTCTTGTCATAGCTACATATCCGAGTCTTCTTTCTTCTTCTATATCGCAACCATCTCCAAGAAGTGGAAAAAACTCCTCCTCCATTCCTATAACAAATAGGTGAGCAAACTCCAATCCTTTTGAAGCGTGTACGCTCATAATAGAGATCTGTTCTCCACTTAACTGATCTTGATCGCTTTGAAGAGAGATCTCATTTAAAAACTCATCGAGACTTATTTGTGGATTCTTTTTGATTGTATCGCGAAAGAGTCCATAAAACTCATCTAAGTTTAAGACTCTCTCCATGCCATCAGGCATAGAGCTATAATACTCTTTTAACCCTATGGTAGCATCTAAAACCTCTATAAAATCCATTGTTGATCTATTTAGAGTCTCTTGCAGAGTCTCAAGATTATTGATCAATTTAATAACAGAGTTGTAAGCTTTTTTGCTTAATAGTTTTGATAGCTCATCTTTTGGAGTTTCTCTTAAAAATTGGAATATTGATAGACGCTTTTCGTATGCAGACTTTTCAATTTTCTCAATTGTTGCTTTACCAATTCCACGTTTTGGTCTATTTATGACTCTTTTAAAGCTGAAATCGTCATGACTGTTTGCTATGATTCTTAGGTAACTGATGGCATCTTTTATTTCAGCACGCTCATAAAATCTCACTCCACCTACCATTTGATAAGCTATCCCAGCACGGTTTAGCCCCTCTTCAAGTGATCTAGAGAGTGCATTGATTCTATATAGAACAGCTATCTCACCAGCAGGAACTCCACTATTGAGCAGTTCTTTGATCGCTTGAGCAATCTTATCTGACTCTTCATTTTCATCACTGCTTTGAAATAGTGTTACAGGCTTTCCACTACCTTTTGTACTTATTAGTCTCTTTCCTAATCTATTTCGATTATGATCAATAAGCAGATTTGCAGCTGTCAATATCTCTTTAGTGGAGCGATAATTGTTTTCAAGTTTTATAACTTTTGCATTATCAAACATATTTGAGAATTCAAGAATATTTTTTATATTTGCACCGCGCCACCCATAAATACTCTGATCATCATCTCCAACTACACATAGGTTAGTATGTGTATGGCAGATCTTTTTAAGTAGTTGTAACTGTAGCTCATTTGTATCTTGGTACTCATCTACCATTATGTACTGGTAGCGATTGCTAATCTCTTCTCTTAGATTAATATCTTGATCTAATAAATCATATGTTAGCATAAGAAGATCATCAAAATCTACTAGATTATTTTCAAGCAGATACTCTTGATAGGTTTTATAGATAGATGCTATTGTTTTATAGTTTGGTTGAGTTGCCTGTTTGATAGCTTCATCAGGTTTAATTAAAGAGTTTTTATATTTAGAGATCTCACTGGCAACTAAAGATGTAGGTAGTTCTTTATTTATATTTTTAATAATACGCTTTTTATCATCTGTATCAATTACAACAAAATCGTTTTTGCGTCCAAGTTTTTCTATATTGAATTTTAAAAAGAGTAGTCCAAATTTGTGAAAAGTACATAAAAGTGGAGGGTATATAGGGTTGTCTATTAAAGAGAGGGCTCTTTCTCTCATCTCCGATGCCGCTTTATTTGTAAAGGTAAGTGTTAGAGTGTTTGCTGGATCAATGCCTAAAGAGAGTAGATAGGCTAGCCTAGCTGTGATTGTTTTTGTCTTTCCACTGCCAGCACCTGCCAAAATGAGCATAGGTCCATCAATATGTGATACAGCCTCACGTTGCTGAGGGTTTAACTGTTTTAATATTTTTTCCATAATTTATTCTACTACTTAATTCTAAGATAAATACTATTTAGTATAGCAAAAAATAAATTTAACTTTTGTCAAAGATGGAGTGAAATAACAAAAAATTATTGATTTTGTAGTTTTAATCTGGTAGAATAACAAATAAAAATCTTAAGGAATAGTTATGTTAAAGGACTTTGCTAAACTAGAAACTTTTTTGACAGTTATACGTGAACGTAGTTTCTCAAAAGCCTCTGCAAAGCTTGGTATATCTCAACCAGCAGTCACTCAGCAGATTAAGTTTATCGAAAAATATTTAGATTGTAAAATAATTGAACGTAAGAAAAATGGTGTTGTTTTAACAAAAGAGGGTGAAGATCTTTATCGTATAGCTGTACGTTTAGAAAAGTGTATAGGGAATGCTGAAAGAGATTTGATAAAGATAATTAATAAAGAGATTACCTTTAGAATTGGTGCATCTTTTACTATTGGCAACTTTATAATTCCTGGCAAATGTTTAAATAATATAAAAAATGCTATACAGAATGATGTGCAGGTAAAAGTTGAAGTTTCAGAGCAGGTTATTGATGATATTCTTAATAAGCAGATTGATCTTGGTCTTATTGAGTCTCCAATATTTAAAGATGATCTAATTTATAGAGAGTGGTTAGAAGATGAGTTAGTAGTTTTTTGTAATCAGCCACTTCCAAAAACATTGAAACCAGAAGATCTAAAAAAATATAGAT
>CAZGCF010000133.1:0-4414 GCA_964524095.1 uncultured Campylobacterales bacterium
ATATATGTACCGAACGTACCGACTATACCACTTTGAGGTATAATCGTTGCTATAGCCCCATAAACCAAACATATTGCTACTGTAATTAAAAAAGATATCCTAAAAATTGCCAATCCCTTTTTAAAAAATTTGAGTGTAATTATACGATCATTTCATATAATTGACTAGCGACAAGCTATTTATTTTTGTAATTGTAGAGTATAGTGCCTGAAAATTAAGTGTCAATTGATTCAATCTCATTGACGCTTCTCCTATATCTGTATCTAAAACATCAGATCTGAGCGTTTGAACATTAACCCTTAAAGTTTCATTCCTCTCTACTGCATACCCAAGTCTATTTGACATTGCTCCAATCTTTGTATGCTCTTTAGTAACGTGGTTATAAACATGATCTATCTTCTCTAAAATCCCTTCCATTCCTATATTTCTTGAACTTACTATATCTGTTCCATCAGGTCTAAATCTTCCTAAACGTACTGCTTCAATAGCTTCATCTAACGCAGCAAAAAAATCGTGTTTAGGATCATCAATAGTTAGTGCATTATTAGATTGAAAAGTAAAAAGGCTACTAGGATATTTTCCATCAGCATCTGGAGTATAATCATAACTACTACTGTCAAATAGCGAAATTCTCATATCTGTATCGGCTTTAGTTATATCTTCTATTACAATTCTGCCTATATCATCTAAACGTGTATCGACACTTTTTCTAGCACTCTCAACAGCGTCGGTATATGTATATGGAGGAGTTGTTGTATAATCTATATCATTATACTTTCCAGCCATTACAATTGATACTACATCAGTTAACTGCTTCATTGTAAATTGATGAATACCATTTGTGCTATCTTCAACTGTATCTGTCTCATCTGCATTTTTAACAGTAAAGATTTTGTCCCAAGTTCCATCTTTATCTGTATCTATTCTTACTTTAATCTTTCCGCCATCTGCACTATCTCTAAATATATTTGCCGATACATTATTTCCATCTTTATCTTTTATATTCATATCTAAAGATAGATTATCAATATCACTTCCTCCAGATATATCTACAAGTTTAGTAGAGTCAACTGCATAACTATTGTCTGCTTTTACTATTTGTGAAACATTTGATAAAAGCATATTTGCACTCTTAGTAAAATCATTACTCTCAACTGTTACTTCACTTCTAAGTCCATTAATAGCTGTTCCACCACCATCAACATCATTCATAGTTGAAAAATCACTAATAAAAAAGTTATCACCACCATTTTCACTATTATCAACTAACTCTATCTCTCCTTTTTCATTTAAAACAGCATCAACTCCAAATGTGGTTTTTAATTTATTTAGAAGATCTTGCATTGTAGCAGTATCATCTACATTAATAAAACCATTTACATCATTTCCATCTACATCTTTACCACTAAATGCAATACTCAATACATCATCATTGCTTGAAGTATCGCTATCAGAAGGAAATATATCTTTAAGCTTAGTATTTAATTCAGCCTGTTTTTGTGTATTTTTATCTAAAAAAACGGTGTTAAGCATAAAACTGTTGGTAACATCTGTATTTCTGCTACTTGCAACAGAAGAGAGAGCATAGTCTGGTGCTCTCTCACCTGAATTAAAAAGCATTACATGTGCATCTGGATCTTGTAGCGTCTCTCTAATATCAGAAACCATCTTATCTGATGCAACCATTGTAAAATCTAACATACTACTACCGCTCTGTTTATCTTGAATCTCTATCCTTCCATTGTTTAAAGATACATTTACTACTTCATTTGTAGGAGTGTTTCCATAAAGATTTCCAATTTTTTCTAACAATTCATCAACTTTTATATCTTTGTCAAACTCCATAATATCTTTAAAACTTTTTCCATTTGAGTCTTTTCCTGTAACATAAAAGTATATTTTATTATTTGAATCCCCTTCCCATCCAGTCATCTCTTCAAGAGTGCTCTCTGTTGTAATATATTCAGGTGTATCAGGGCGTAAATCGGTTAAGCCCAACTCTTTTTTATCTAAATCGATCTTTTTATATAGTGGAACATTTGTTGTCACTTTTCTATTATAGTTATTATCTTCACCAAAAAAGAGCTCTGCTCCTGGAATATTGTATGGAACTTCAACATTTGCACCAACTACAGCTTTTAGTGTTTTATCATTACCATAATAGTTTCCACTCTCATCAAGCGGTTTTACATCGGTTGCACTTCCTGAAAATAGGTACCTACCATTTATTGAGGTATTTCCAAGATTGATCATATTATCTTTTAAAGACTCTAACTCTTGACTAATTGCATAGAAGTTATTATCATCATTAGCACCATTTGCGGCTTGAACTAAAAGAGTCTTAAAACGTGTAAGGGCATCTGTGAATTGAAACATAACACTATCAGTATTGTTAGCAAAATTTTGTGCATCAGTAGCAATATTTACAGCTTGATTGAGTGAATGCTCCTCATAATCCAATCTTAATGTATCAGCAAAAATTGAAGTATCTTCATATCCATATTTTATTTTTATTCCTGAAGATATTTGTCTATTTACAATATTTAGTTCTGTTTTAAAGTTCTGTTGATCATTAATAAAACCATTATAAAAATTATTTTGAGTGATACGCATCTTACACCTCTTTCTTCTATGCTTAAAAGACACTATTTTTCTACAAGCAAATTTGGTTCCATTTAATAGTAGTATCGGTTTTAACGCCATTTAGTTAAGTTTTTATATAAATTTTCTTGCATTTTGAAATAAAACATTGTAAAATGAGTCTATAAATCTCTTATAAGGATAGTCAAATGAAAAAAGCTGAATTTATTCAAGCAGTTGCGGAAAAAGCAGGATTATCAAAAAAAGATACTGAAGCTGTAATTGATGCGGCTTTAGAGACAATAACTGAAGCACTTGCAGAGGGTAAAAGTGTAAGTTTTATCGGTTTTGGTACATTTAGTACAGCAGAACGTGCGGCAAGAAAAGCTAAAGTTCCTGGTACTGATCGCGTTGTTGATGTTCCAGCAACTCGTGCAGTCAAATTTAAAGTAGGTAAAAATCTAAAAGAAGCTGTTGCTAAATAGTTTATATCTAAAAAAATAAATGCCGATTTTAATCGGCATTTAAGTATAAACACAATAGAATTTCGCTCGTGATTATTAAGGGTACCATTAGCCGGGGTGGTGAAACTGGTAGACACGCCAGACTCAAAATCTGGTGGGCATTAGCCCGTGTCGGTTCGAGTCCGACCCTCGGTACCATTAATAGTGAAAAAACTCTAGATTGCGGGAGTAGCTCAGTGGTAGAGCACAACCTTGCCAAGGTTGGGGTCGCGGGTTCGACCCCCGTCTCCCGCTCCATCTTCATCCTTTTTTTACTCTCTCTTTTATTTATAAACTCTTTTGCTAAAGAGATAGAGCTTAAATCACACTATACTCTTGACTCATCATGTATAACTTTAAAAACTTTAGAGATTGATGATGCTAATACCTCATGTATTTTTAAACTATCTGATAGTAGAACTTCATGGAGAGTTCCTGTATATAAGATAATTAATAGACTAAATAAGATAGATATTTCAGTTAAACATCCACATTTTAGTATTATCTCATTTGAAAAAGAGACAAAGATAGATCTATCACTTCTAAAAGATGAGATAAAAAGGTTATATAGAGAAAAATACCCATCAATAGATATAAAAAATATATCTATTTTTCCTACAACCCATAATATTGATAACTTTATTTATGATCCATCAAACTGCTATATTAAACTCTCAAACAGTATGTTAAAAAGAGATAGAGGAACCTTCTCTGTAAAATGTAATAAGTTGAACTACTTTTTCAAATATTTTATATCTGCAACTCTTGATGTATATAAAGCGAATCATCAAATAAAAAAAGATAGAATTATAGATTCAAATGCTTTTAGAAAAGAGAGAATTGCATTTAAAACTATCTACTCTTTTCCTTTATATAATTTAAAAGATAAGAGCCTTATGGCAAAGCAGACTATAGCAAAAGATAAGATTTTAACTTCTGCTATGGTTGTACCAGTTCCTGATGTAAGAAGAAAAGAGACAGTAAACTGTTTTATTCAAGATGGCTCTGTACATATTGAGTTTAGTGCTACAGCTTTACAAAATGGATATATCGGAGATGAGATTACTCTAAAAAGAGAAGATGGAAAAGCATTAAGAGGTGTAGTTGTGAGAAAAAATTTGGTAAAGATAAAATGAGGTTAATTGTAGCTATAACCGGTGCAAGTGGTGCACATCTTGGAATGAAAATATTAGATCTTTTGCCAAAAAATATAACTCCATACCTAATAGTTTCAGAGAATGCGAAAGAGGTTTTAAAAACAGAAACAAAACATATTTATGACAATAAAGATATATCTGCTCCAATAGCATCAGGCTCTTTTCCGAGTGATG
>CAZGCF010000134.1:0-4408 GCA_964524095.1 uncultured Campylobacterales bacterium
TTCTCTTGTGTTTCTTCATACATAACCAACTCCTATTAAAAAATTAAACATAGATATTATAACCTAAAATTTCTAAAAATATCACATTAAATTAATATAAATTCAAATAGATTTAAATTAAATACCCAACCTTTTTCATTATACCATTTTTCCTAATTACAATTTCAATAATCCATTGACTCTTAACCGGCAGGTGAAACAAATTGATCATTCAGTTTTCTAATAGCTAACCTACTATACTCAATTATACCATCTAATTTGTTGATTATATTTTGACTCCAACCTTTACTTAAAACACGCAATATAGGTTTAAACCATTTTGTATTATGCTCTACTGCCTTTGATATAGTTTTGTCTCTTTTAGCCCATCTCTTAATCTCCAAGTTAGCATAAAATTTTCTTGCTTTAAAGTGTAGGAATATAAGCAAAATAGCAATAACAGAAGATATTCCACCTATAACTTCTACAGATGCTGGTAATATACCTGTCATAAATAGCACAATTGAACCACCTATTAAAATCAGACTTAAAATGGCATCAGTTATAACTACTCTTCTACCCCATCTTCTAAGAGATTCGCTAAGTTTTGGAAGTTTGTCATTGATTATATCTTTTGCAAAATCTTCAAGTGCTTTAGAGATTCTGTAGGCACGCTCTACTTTGACTCCCTCCATACGCTCTAAAATCTTATTCAAATCTTCATCTCTTTTACGTTTGAGCCGCTCTGCAACAGATGGATCATCAATAGGATTCATAGCCTCTTCACTATAGATTGCAAAGAAGTTACCTGAAATAAGCCCTTTTTGAGAAAGAGCTCTCTGCCACGAGCCAATAACATCTTCAAGGTTATCTTCTCTTGCTGTTGTATCTATCTGATTAAGAATATAGAGTATCTTATCTCCATCTCTATGGCGTACTGTCTTTCCAACAAGATGCTCAAGTGTATCACGCATTGCTCCAGGTTCAGGATGGCGAGCATCAAAGAAGATAAGAACAAGATCAGACATATCTATGATGTGACTGGTAATACGAAGAATAGAGTCACGCTGACTGTCAGCATCAAAACCTGGAGAGTCGATCAAAATTCCGCCTTTAATAGCATCGGACTAGACAGATTTAAGTTGAAGATTGAGGTTTACACGACTCCCTTCACCCTGCTCTACCTTCTCTACCTCTTCGCTGATATTGTAAAAAGGGAATCTAGGATCAGCATCTAGTGCCAAGCCTGGCAGAGTAGTAACTTTCTCACTATTACTGTAACAGATAACAGTAAACTTATCATCTACTGCCTGATTACCGCTTTGTTGAACTTTTTGTCCAAGATATTCGTTGATAAAAGTAGATTTCCCTGCTGAAAAGGTTCCTAAGATAGAGATTAGTGGCCACCAAGAGATATTTGCCGTATAACTCTCTTCACTTGCCAACAGTCCAAGAGAGTGAGCTACTTTATCAAGATTTTCATACTCATTTATCACATCTAAAAGAACAGGATTCTCCTCTTTAAGATGCTGTTTAAGCTTTTTATATCGTTCATTAGGTGTCATAGACTTTCCTTTTAAAAAATAATCTCTTCATTTTCAAGAATCTGATCCTCTTTTGGCAGAGGTGACTTGTCGGTATATATTAAATCTTTACCATTTTGCATTACATGGTAAATCCCTTTAGGCTCCTTAAATCTTCTTTTAAACTCAGGATGTTTTTGAATCAGTTTTTGATAAAACTTTCTTACAACTGGTGCGGCTGTTCTACCACCTGTTTCACGTCTGGCAAGAGGTGTATTGTCATCATTACCAAACCACACAACAGCTTCCACATCTGGTGTAAATGAGCAGAACCATGTATCAACACTTTTGTTTGTAGTTCCTGTTTTACCTGCTACATCCATACCCTTAACACGAGCATTTCGCCCAGTTCCTCTCTTTACAACATCACGTAAAATATCTACCATTAAGTAAGCTTGTGATTCTGAATAGATCTCTTTAACTTCAGCATTATAGTGTTTAATCAAACGACCATTATTATCATATATATTTGTTACAAGTCTAGGTTCATGCAATCGTCCCATATCTGCAAATAGTGTATATAGTCTTGCTACCTGCAAAGGAGAGAGAGCAATATTTCCAAGAGCTATGGAAAGATTGTATGGTAAATTTTTCACTCCTAAAGGGCTCAACTTTTTATGTAGAGTCATTATGCCTAACTCGCTGACCAGATTTATGGTAGCAAGGTTTCTAGAGTGTATAAGGGCTTCTCTTAAAGTGATCATCCCCTTATAATCTTTCTCATAGTTTTTAGGCTGCCAAAGCTTTTTAGTATCTCCATCTTCAAAACGGTAGGTACGTGCAATATCTGCAACCTTACTCTCTGGATTGTACCCCAACTCAAGTGCAGTCTGATAGATAAATGGTTTAAAAGCTGACCCTACCTGCCGTCTTGATGATACAGCACGGTTAAATGCACTCTTTTTATAATCGACACCACCAACCATAGCCAAGATATCTCCACTTCTGCCATCTAGAACAACCATTGCTCCGTTAAAGACTGAAGTGTTAGTATCATCATTTTGGTGTCGTTTTAAATATGCATCATATCCATAGCTAAGTGCAGATTTAGCCATCTGCTGATACTCTAGATCTATGGCAGTCTCTATTTTATAACCACCTCTGCGAATATCAGGGTACTCTTTTTGCAAAATATTCATAACTGTGTCAACAATGTAAGGTGCTCTATTTTTTGTTAATGTATCGTTATATACTTTAGGCGCCTCTTTTATCTCTCTTAAATATGTCTCTTCATCTATCCATCCAAGAGCTTTCATACGATTCAAAACACGATTTGCCCTTGCCATTGCGTTAGCATAGTGACGGGTAGGATCGTAGGCGCTTGGAGCTTTTGGCAATCCTACAAGTACAGCTATCTCTTTTAGCGTCAACTCATCTAAATCTTTACGAAAATATCCATATGCTGCAGTTCTTATGCCATAATAACCGTGACCAAAAAATACAGCATTTAAGTATCTCTCAAGTATCTCCTCTTTCGTAAGGAGTTGTTCTAAACGAATAGCAAGAAGAGCCTCTTTTATCTTTCTCTCTATCTTCTTTTTTCGAGTAAGCAGTGTTGATTTAATGAGCTGTTGAGTAAGTGTAGATGCACCCTCTACCATTTTACGAGCTTTAATATCTTTTATAATTGCTCTAAAAATAGCCTCTGGATTTACTCCGTGATGTTCATAAAAGAGAGTATCTTCTATGGCAACAAGAGCCTCTATTACTCTACCTGGAATCTCTCTGTATGGCACATAGAGACGATGCTCTTTTTCAAATACATTAGCTAAAAGTTTGCCATTTCTATCAAAAATCTGTGTAGTTTTAGGAGGATTGTAGTGTACTAAAGGCTCTACTTCATGGGCAATCTGAAAGTAAAAATATACCAAAAAACCAAAAACTGCAAACCCCGCCAAAAAGAGTAAACTAACAATAAATTTAAAAATAAATCTGATCATCTTCTAAACTCCCTATTTGCAAAACCAGCCTCTATAAGTGCTTTTGTGTACTCTTGTGCAGGTGACTTCAAAACCTCTTCCATTAAGCCTCTTTCAACCACTTTTCCTCTTTTTATGACTGTAATTTCACTACAAAGCTTTTCTGCCGTAGAGATGTCATGAGTTACAAAAAGCATCTTAAAATTTAACTCTTCTTGTAATTTTAGTAAAAGTTTTACAATAACTTCTCTAAGATCTGCATCAAGTGCTGTTGTAGGCTCATCCAAAAGTAGTAGTTTAGGATTTGTTGAGAGTGCCATTGCTATGACTACTCTTTGCAACTGCCCACCTGAAAGTTCTGGAGGAAAGCGGTTTAAAAGTTCGCTCTCCAATCCAACCTGCTCCATCATTTGTGGTGCCAACTCTTGCGATATGATCCATTGATCTTTTATCTTGGTTAAAGGAGATAGTGCTGTAAAAGGATTTTGCGGAACATAACCTAATGTTTTACCACGCTCCAAACTAAAATCACTCTCCGTCTCTATCTGTGCTTTAAAACCTTTTGGCAACATTTGTAAAAGTGCTTTAAGAGTAAGACTCTTCCCACTACCACTCTCACCAACAAGTGCTAATGATTTTTTGATTGAAAAGTTAATGTCAACATATACAAGGTTGCTTTTGCTTATTTTTAAAGAGTGGCAATAAAATATACTCATATCTTCTATCAACAATCTCTTAAATTTTTAACTTCTTCTATAGAAAGACCTGTTTTTTGCGATATTGTCTCATCATCTAAAATATCTATTAAGTTTTTAGCTATCTCAATCTTAGCTTTTATTTCACCCTCTTTTTTACCTTTTTCTATACCTTCCTTAATTCCCTCTTTGATTCCTTCTTTAATCCCCTCTTTCAACCCCTCTTTTTTCG
>CAZGCF010000135.1:0-4407 GCA_964524095.1 uncultured Campylobacterales bacterium
GTGCACGGTTGTTTACTACACCATTTGCGTGAGCATTTAGTGCTGCAACGTTTGTATTGATTCGAAAACCCATGATTTCCTCCTTAATTTATCATTTAAAGAGCATCCTTGCTCTATCTAATATATCGACTCAATAAAAAAAATGTTTACAATTTTTTAGGTAAATTAATTGTTTTTGGTAGATTATTGTAAGAAAAAGCTAATTATTTAACTTTTTATCCAAATAACTCCAGCAAATCTTCCTGTTATACCATCTCTTCTATATGAAAAGTAGTCAAAATTGCAACAGGTGCATATGTTAGATATCTTTATATGATCTTTACAAATATTAGCTTCAATTAGTTGATCATAGTTTAATTTCTGCAAATCAAGCATTTGATCATTTATATACTCTTTTCCAAAACTATTTTTTACTATAGTGGAGATCTCATTGCTAACTTCATAACAACAGCTATGAATAGATGGTCCCATAACTACAAAAATATCGCTAGGGTTGCAGTTAAACTCTTTTTGCATTTTCATTATAGTTTTTGGTGCAATCTCTAAAAAAGTTCCATTTCGTCCAGCATGTATAGCTGAAATGGTGCCACTTTTTTGATCAAACATTAAGATAGGAATACAATCTGCAACCATTACTGCTAAAGCTATATTTGGTTTATTGGTAATAATTGCATCACAAGCTGGTATGGGTTCAGAGTGTGGTGAAGAGATAGTTTCTACCCTATCTTTATGTACTTGATCCATCCAGACAATATTTTTAATATTAAATCTATTTTGAATAATTGAGCGATTTTTTATGACACTCTCTGGCTTATCACCGACATGAAGAGCAAGGTTTAGTGAATCATATGGTGGAGAACTTACTCCACCATATCGATCTGTAAAGCAGTAGTTGATTTTCACAATCGTTTAGCTGAAGTTAGGGAGTATTTGCTAAATGGTATGGTGTTACCATCTTCGATCCAAGCCTCTTCAACCTCTTTTGGTAGGTTGAGTCCATCAAACGTACCATATGAGAGAATTTTCATTCTCCAAACACTCTTTTGCAATCTCTTCTTTATAGGGCGAACTCTGTCACTGCTTTGAACTTCAATGATTTTGCTGTTTTTGTCACTGACAAATATTACACTAGCTTCTACTTTTCCATCTATTATAGTAGCTTTTGTGTGGGTTTTATCAATTTGTTCATATTTAATATTTTGAGTTCTAAGCAATGCAGGGTTAAAGAGTGAATATGCCAATAGTCGAGCTAACTCAGATTTAGCAAACTTTTCATCACTAAATTCACCTGTAGGAATAACTCCAAAAAGTAGCATTTGCATATTTGCTTTACCATTGTGGTAACTCTCTATAGCATTGAATGTAACAATGAAATTGCTATCAAGGCGTATGCCTAAAAGCATATCGGCTGATGGGCGAAGTAAAGCAAGTGTATGTTGTTTCATCGATTTAGATGGTTTTGGGCTATACTCCCCATCAAACTGCAGAGCTAGAGCTTTATAACTACTATTTGAGAGATTAGAGTTGTCAATATACTCTTTAATTACAGTGGGTACGTTTTCTGTAAATGGTGTAGATGTTTCATTATTCTCTACAAATGCTTTTCCAAGAGACTTTATAGTAGCTTTAAAATTTGCCTGACCATACCAGATGAAACCGACATTTAAAACTATTAATACTATAAATACAGTAAAAAGCTTTTTGATTAATTGTGCCACAGATAACTCCTTATATTTTAGAGTTGGAATTATAGCATTTACTTTCTGTTTACAATTCATTTTTATAGGTTAACTATTTCTCTTGTACAATACGTTTAAGCTTTATGGGTTATACATAAGCTCCGGAAGATATATATTACTTCTCATAGCAAGACTCCAAAATAATAATTATATCTAAGCAAGACCGGAGCTTATGTATGATTTAATAAAAAAGTAGGAGAAACATAATAATTATGAAAAAAATATGGTTATTGTCAACGGTTGTAGCAGTTTCTTTAATGGCAGGAGATGTAAAGTTTCAAGAAGCTCCTCCAGCTGTTAGAGTTATGCCAGAAGCTGGCAAAATTCTATCTTTTAATAGAGCAGTTGAGTATGCTGGTAAGTGCGTTGTAAATATTTCAGCTAAGAAGAGAATTAGGCAGAATATACCTCAAGCCTTTATGGATCCATTCTTTAGAGAGTTTTTTAATATGCCATTTGGGCAGATGATGCCACGTGAAAGAGTACAGCGCTCATTAGGATCAGGTGTAATAGTTACAGAAGATGGTTATATTATTACAAATAATCATGTTATTGATGGGGCTGATGAGGTGCATGTTACACTTCCTGGAAGCTCTAAAGATTATATGGCAAAAGTTATTGGTAGCGATCCTAAAACAGATATTGCTGTTATAAAAATAGATGCAGAAGAACTGCCAGCAATAGTGCTTGGAGACTCTGATAAACTCAAAACAGGTGATCTTGTTTTTGCAATTGGTAATCCATTTGGCGTCGGTGAGAGTGTGAGTCAGGGGATAATTTCAGCACTTGGTAAAGATAGTGTAGGTATTAATCAGTATGAAAATTTTATTCAGACAGATGCCGCAATTAATCCAGGAAATAGTGGTGGAGCACTTGTTGATAGTAGAGGAGCATTAATAGGGATTAATAGTGCCATTATTACAAGAAGTGGTGCAAATAATGGTATAGGTTTTGCCATTCCTGTAAATATGGTAAAACGTGTTGCATTGCAATTGATTAAACATGGAAAAGTTGAGTATGGATATTTAGGAGTCAGCATAAGCGATTTAACACCTGATTTGCAAAAAGTTTACATAAATAAAGAGGGTGCAGTTATTTTAGATGTAGATAAAGATACTCCTGCTCAAAAAGCTGGATTGAAACGGGGCGATTTAATTGTTGAAGTAAATGGTTCTCCTGTTAAAGATGCCAGTGATTTAAAAAATGCTATAGGAACTATACCTCCTGGTAAAGAGGTTGAATTGACTTTTGAGCGAAATAAAAAGATTGAGACAGTAAAAGTTAAATTGATAAAATTTCCGGAAAATAGGTTGAAAGTCTCTGGAGAACAAGGGTTTGTAAATGGATTGACACTACAAAATCTTACACCTCAAATAAGAAAACAGTTGGGGATTCCTGATGATATTGAAGGTGTAATTGTTTCAGAGGTAAAACCTGAAAGCAAAGCCGATAAAGCAGGATTTATGCCTGGAGATATTATTATTCAGATAGAAGATTCTATGATTAAAGATGTTGCTGATGTAGAGCATGCAATGAAAAAGTATCCAGATAGTAAACGAATATATATAAATAGAAGAGGAATGATACGAATATTGGTTGTCGATTAGATGTTTGAAGGGAAATGATGGTCAAGGTGCTTATGATCGAGGATGATGAAGAGTTAGCAGAGATTTTAAGTGAGTATTTGCAACGATTTAATATTGAATCTGTAAATGTTTCAGATCCTTTTTTGGGATTGAGTAAGCTTGAGACTCAGTCTTTTGATCTTGTTATATTGGATCTCTCTCTTCCTGGCATGGATGGACTTGAGGTATGTGAAGAGATCCGAAAAAAGAGTGATATACCAATAATTATCTCTTCAGCAAGAAGCGACTTGACAGATAAAATTGTAGGGCTTGAAAAAGGGGCAGATGATTATCTTCCTAAGCCCTATGACCCTAGAGAGCTTGTAGCACGAATAAAGACAATTTTGCGAAGAATAGGGCGAGAAAAAGGTGATGAACAGAAAAGTGATACTGAGTTAAAGTATGATAAAAATAGCAAAATGATCTACTTTAAAGATGAGCCTCTCCATTTAACCGCTGCAGAGTATGGTATCTTAACATATCTATTAGATCATTCAAATGAAGTTGTCTCCAGAGAAGATCTTATCTATAATGTAGATGCTATTCATGAAGATAGCTCTTTAAAAAGTATTGATGTAATAATTAGTCGTATTCGCCAGAAACTTGGAGATAATCCAAAACAGCCAAGATTTATACGTTCTGTTCGTGGTTTGGGATATAGGCTAATTCCATGAGGCGCGTATCTATTTTTGTTTTTATTGCCGCAATTTTTACAATAGCCTTTTTTGCCGCTAGTACAGCTTTCTATTTTTATGGTATTAACGACAAATATCGCCATTCGCAAATAATGGTACAACGTAATATTCTTTTTGCTCAAAATATTTTATTACGTTTGAAAAAAAATAATAGCATTGAACAGATAGAAGAGACATCAAAAAAGTATGGTATGAAATGGATTAGAAAAGATGGAGTCTCTCTTATTAAAGGCGCAAAACTTTTGGGACGTCAACCTACACCATTTGGATTTATTGATATGCTTGAAAGAGGTGAACATATATATCTTTTAATAAATGCTTTTGGTAGATTATTTCTATTTGAAGATC
>CAZGCF010000136.1:0-4391 GCA_964524095.1 uncultured Campylobacterales bacterium
CCCCAAATTTTCCCCTTTAACCCCCTTCAAAGCCGAATCAAAATAAAATTCAATACTTAATTACTATCTCTAAAAGGCGGAGTATTTAAATAATGACAGAAAAGAGACTAACCCACCTAAAATAACTAGAAGCCGAAAGTATTTACATTTTAAGAGAAGTAGCAGCGACCTTCTCAAACCCTGTTATGATGTACTCCATCGGTAAAGATAGCTCCGTAATGTTGCACTTGGCAATGAAAGCTTTTTACCCTGCAAAGCCTCCATTTCCACTTTTACACGTTGACACTCTTTGGAAATTTAAAGAGATGATTGAGTTTAGAGACAGACGTGTCAAAGAGCTTGGAGTTGATTTGGTAGTTCATACAAACCCTGAAGGGATTGAGATGAACATTAACCCTTTCGTTCATGGCTCAAAGGTGCATACTGATATTATGAAAACACAGGCTCTAAAACAGGCACTAAACAAAGGTGGGTATGATGCTGTCATAGGTGGCGCAAGACGTGATGAAGAAAAAAGCCGCGCAAAAGAGAGAATCTTTTCATTTAGAGATAAAAACCACCGCTGGGATCCAAAAAATCAACGCCCTGAGCTTTGGAATCTTTTCAATACAAAGATCCATAAAGGCGAGAGTGTAAGAGTCTTCCCACTATCAAACTGGACAGAGCTTGACATTTGGCAATACATTTACCTTGAAAACATTCCAATTGTTCCACTATATTTTGCAAAAGAGCGACTAATAGTGGAGTATGAAGGCGCAAAAATAATGGTAGATGACGACAGAATGCCTAAAGAGCTTAGAGAAAAAGCAAAGATGCAGATGGTGAGATTTAGAACACTGGGGTGCTACCCACTAAGTGGAGCAATTGAGTCAAAAGCATCTACACTGCCAGAGATCATAGAAGAGATGCTTCTAAGCAGAAACAGTGAAAGAGAAGGAAGACTTATAGACAAAGATCAAGAAGGCTCAATGGAGAAGAAGAAGATTGAGGGGTATTTTTAGGATGTTGAATTTTAGATATTGGATGTTGGATTAGAAAGGGAGTATGTCTATGGAGAATAATAAAATGTGTACAGATATTGAAGTCTATCTTAAAGAGCATGAAAATAAAGAGATGCTTCGCTTTATTACCTGCGGTAGTGTGGATGATGGTAAATCAACTCTAATTGGTCGTCTGCTTTACGATAGTAAGATGATCTTTGAAGATCAGCTAGCGGCTGTAAAAAATGAGACAAAAAAGTATGGAACCGTAGGAGAAGATTCAGAGATAGACTTTGCTCTACTCATAGACGGGCTTCAGAGTGAAAGAGAGCAGGGCATTACCATAGATGTAGCCTACCGCTTCTTTGCAACAGATAAAAGAAAATACATCATAGCAGATACCCCAGGTCACGAACAGTACACTAGAAATATGGTAACAGGAGCCAGTACAGCAGATTTGGCAGTTATTCTAATAGATGCTAGAAAAGGTGTACTAACTCAAACTAGAAGACACTCCTTTTTAGTAAGTCTGCTTGGCATTAGAAATATAGTAGTTGCTATAAATAAAATGGACCTTGTAAACTACTCTCAAGAGACCTTTGAAAATATAGTAACTGACTACAAACAGATGTATGATCAGTTAAAATTTTCTCTTCCATACAAAAACTTCCACCAAATCATAGAGTTTATTCCAATGTCTGCTTTAAAAGGAGACAATGTAGCCCAAGAATCAGAAAATATGCCTTGGTATGGTGGTAAGTCGTTATTAGAGTATTTAGACACTATAAATCTATCATCTATTGACTATAGTCTATCGTCTAACTTCCGCTTCCCAGTCCAATACGTAAACCGTCCAAACCTAGACTTCAGAGGCTTCGCAGGAACCATTGCATCAGGCTCTATAAAAGAGCAAGATAAAATTACAATCTATCCATCAAAAAAAGAGTCAACAGTAAAAAAAATAATACCACCGATAAATCCAGAGTTCAGAGTTCAGAGTTCAGAGTTCAGAGTTCAGAATTCAGAATTCAGAATTCAGAATTCAGAATTCAGAATTCAGAATTCAGAGTTCCGAACCCCGAACTCCGAACCCCGAGTTCCGAACTCCGAACCCCGAACTCCGAACTCCGAACTCCGAACTCCGAACCCCGAACCCCAATATCATATGGCACGATCACAAAATAACCAAAGAAAAACGTTCAGAGCAGAAAAAACAAAAACCCGTCATCCTATGGTTTACCGGTTTAAGTGGAAGTGGTAAAAGCACTATTGCAAATGCAGTAGAAACAAAACTCTATGAAATGGGCAAACACACCTATCTTTTAGATGGTGATAACATTCGTCACAGTTTAAACAAAGATTTAGGATTTAGTGAAGAAGATCGCATAGAAAACATTAGACGCATAGGTGAGGTAGCTAAACTGTTTGTAGATAGCGGTTTAATAGTTCTAACCGCCTTTATATCTCCTTTTCAAAAAGAGAGAGATCAAGTAAGAAACTTGGTAAATGATGGAGAATTTATTGAAGTTTATGTAGATACACCTATAGAAGTTTGTGAACAAAGAGATCCAAAAGGCTTGTACAAAAAAGCAAGAGCAGGAGAAATTCCAGACTTTACAGGCATCTCATCTCCATACGAGCCACCTAAAAATCCAGAGATTCATATAAAAAATGATAAAATATTAGTAGAAGAGTGTGTAGAGAAGGTGGTAGAGTATTTAAAAGAGTATAAGTATATTTAGGGAGTTCAGAATTCAGAATTCAGAATTCAGAATTCAGAGTTCAGAGTTCAGAATTCAGAATTCAGAGTTCAGAACACCGAACTCCGAACACCGAACACCGAACTCCGAACACCGAACTCCGAGCACTAAACACCGAACAGAAAGAAGAAAAAATGCAAACAAGCAAAGACAAAACACTACAAAACATAAACATCTTAGAGGTAATAAACATAGCCTTAAAAGCAGGTTCTGCTGTAATGCAGATTTATAGAAAAGATTTTACAGTAGAGTATAAAGATGACAAGTCACCACTTACAGAGGCTGACAAAAGAGCTCATAAAATTATAGTCGATGGTTTGTCTAAAATTTCACCTTTTCCAACTCTTTCCGAAGAGGGAAAAAACATTCCTTACGAAGAGCGTAAAAAGTGGCAATATTATTGGCTAATAGATCCAATAGATGGAACAAAAGAGTTCATTAAAAAGAATGACGAATTTACCATAAACATAGCACTCATACATAAAGATACACCAGTTCTAGGTGTTGTACTTGCTCCAGCCATAAATGAACTTTACTATGCAAAAAAAGAAGAAGGAGCGTTTAAGTTGATGATGGATGATGGATGTTGGATGTTGGATGAAAAAGATTTACAGAAAGCTCAAAAGTTACCACTTAATAATTCAATATCAAATACTGAAAACTCAACATTAACAATAGTTGCTTCTAAATCCCACCTAAACCAAGAGACTCAAGAGTTCATTGACAATCTAACATCTAACACTGAACATTCAACATTCATCTCAAAAGGCTCTTCTTTAAAACTGTTAATGGTTGCAGAAGGAAGTGCCGATCTTTACCCAAGGCTTGCTCCTACAATGGAGTGGGACACAGCCGCCGCCGATGCAGTTGTTCGTGAAGCTGGAAAAATGACATACGAATACAACCAACAATTCAACATTCAAAACTCATCTCCTCTAAAGTACAATAAAGAAGATCTTCTGAACCCTTGGTTTATTGTAAAGTAAGAGAAAATAAGCGGGTCAGAGGTTTACTTTTTGGGTAAAATTGAGTTAGAGTTTTACCGACTAAAGGATTTAGATGAAAGCAATAGTAACAGATAGCTCAAACTTCAAAGATTTTAGAGAGCGTTACGCTTATTATGTAGATAAAACTAAAGAGGTAGTAGAGTTTTTTGATCTAAACAATAAAATTATCCTAATGCCTCGCCCAAGACGCTTTGGTAAAACTCTATTTTTATCAACCATCTACTATCTCTTTTCAAATAAAGAGAAAGATCCAACTCTATTTGAAGATACCTCTATTTACAATACCGACTTTTTCAAAGAACACTTTGGAAAGTATCCTGTAATCTCTCTAACTTTCAAAGATGTAAAAGAAGACAACTTTCAAGATATGCTTGATGCTACAAAGAGTGAAATAAATTCATCAGTTCAAAAGTTGATGGAAGATATAGATTTAGATGCTATAACTGATAGTGAAGAAAAAAGAATTATAAAAAATATTCTTAGCAATAAAGCTAAAAAAACAGACTATGAAAAGTCATTAAAAGCTTTAACGACAGTTTTAACTTCTCATTACAAAACCCCCTGCATAGTTTTAATAGATGAATACGATAGCCCCATAATCACATCTTACCTAAAAGGCTACTATGAAGAGGCAATAGGCTTTT
>CAZGCF010000137.1:0-4350 GCA_964524095.1 uncultured Campylobacterales bacterium
TCATACCATTTTGTGAAGGTGTTGTAATATGCTCACCATCACAACTAGTTGCATAGCCAATAATCTCTCCATAGATTTTGGCTCCACGAGCTAAAGCATGATCAAGTGATTCTAAAACAATTGCTCCACTTCCTTCACTGACAACAAGTCCATCTCTACTCTCATCAAATGGTCTAGAAGCTACCTGTGGTTCATGATTATGTTTTGTAGTTGCGGCACCCATTATGTCAAATACACCAGCTGAAAGATAGTGATGCTCTTCTCCTCCTCCACAGATCATAACATCGCTTAGACCATATTTTATACTTTCATAGCCAGCACCTATTGCTTGAGAAGAGGATGTACAAGCTGAACAGGTTGGTATATTACGTCCTTTAATTGAGAACATTTGTGCTATATTTGCAGATACCGTATGGCTCATTATTTTTAAAAAACCCATTGAGTTTTGACCGCGAAAACTCATATTCTCTTTTACTTCTGGTACATATTTAAACATTGTTTCATTGCCACCCATTGTTGAGCCAAATGACAGACCGCACCTTTTTGATGTTCTTATTTCAGGTGGTAAGTTAGCATCTTTAAGAGCATTAGTTGTAGATATTGCACAAAGTTGAGCAACACGATCCATCGATCTACGATATTTTCTTGGTATCTGTTTAAGATCAATATTTTTAACTCTACCTGCAACTTTTGTACCTAAACTTTTAACATTTTCCCATTCAGGTATATATTCAATACCACACTTAGACTCTTTTAAACTTTTAAAAAGTTCATCATAACTATTACCAAGTGGAGAGTTAAATCCTATTCCAGTTATTACAACTCGTCTTGTCTCTATAGTTTTCATGCAACATCCTCAAAATAGTTTGTAGCCATTTCAGATCCAAGCCAACATCCAAATAGACCTGGAGCAATAATATTTTCACCTGTTAAATATAGGTTTTCAAATCGGCTTTTAGGCATAAGCATAGATAACCTTTTTTGTTTACTGGAGCATAATATGCCATATAAACTTCCATTGCAACCATTTGAATATCTTTGTTTTGTCAATGGAGTAGAGGCATCAATTATTTCGATATTTCCAAAATCATCTAAACATTTTAATCTTTCAATATGTTTATGGCACTCTTTAGCTTTTTTTTCTTTATAAGCAGATTTTTCTAAATTTACATAACTGTTATAGTCGCATTCTACTAGTACTGTAGCTACTGTTTTACCATTGTAATGATGTGAAGGGAGTATAGCTATATATTCATCATCGTAAAAATAGAGATTGTTTTTTATCTCTTTTTCAATAAGGCAGAATATGGCAAAAACTGAAGGTGTCTCTTCAAGTGACTTGATATGTTGAAAATATCTATTTATACTGCGATTTTCTGATGTTACTAATTTGCTAAGAGTTTTAGGATGAATTGTGCTTATGTAGGCATCAAACTCTTCTATTTTATTATTATATTTTAAAGCTTTTACTCTTTTGCCTTCTGTAATAATTTCAGTAACTTCACTTTTTGTTTTTATTATACTCTTTTTCAATAAGCTTTTTATAGCATCTATAAGTGCTTTTCCTCCACCATCTATTTTTCTTGTGCCATCTAGCATTGCTATCATCATTTTTGCATATATATCAAATGATGCCTCTTTAAACTGTTTTTTTGAGAAAAAAACAGTGAAATGGAGTAATATTTTTTTTAAAGTGGAATTTTTAAAATAAGTCAATACTTCATCTAGTGATCTGGGATCAACCGGAGCATTAGCAGAAATAATAGATGCATTGCGACACTCATCAAAAAACTTTTCTATAGCTTGTTTTTCTTGTGGAAAACGTTTTTTTAACATTGTTTCAAAAGCTATAGAACTATTTGGAATATGAAAAACTTCATTATCAATATATAGTGAGTCAAATATTGGATCATATTTGCTTAGCTTCAATTTATTTTTTAAATTATAACGTTCAAACATTGTATAGAGATATTGACCTTTCGCAAAAGAACCGGAGTAGTGAAATCCTATATCGAACAATACACCTTTTCTAAAAAAAGAGTTACATACACCTCCAACCATGCTGTTTCTTTCAAATATAGTTGGATTGTAACCCTTTTTTTCAAGCATTAATGCACATATAAGTCCACTAAGACCACCACCTAAAATGGCTACTTTCATCGCACCATGCCACCACTGATATTTAAAACTTCCCCTGTTACATATGTAGCTTTGTCTGCTAAGAAAAAGACACACTCTGCAACCTCTTCTGGTTTACCAATACGTTGCATAGGAATACTCTTTTTCATCTCTTTGAGTGGTAAATCTTTAGTCATTTCGGAAGCTATAAGTCCAGGTGCTACAGCATTTACTCTGATGTTGTAACGAGCAACTTCCGCACTTAGAGCTTTTGTGAAAGCTATCATCGCCCCTTTTGCAGCTGAGTAGTTAGTTTGACCGGCATTACCAACAATACCAGATACAGATGCAACATTTATAATTGCTCCAGATTTATTTGCAATCATGCTTTTTAGTAGAGCTTTTGTAACATAGTATGTTCCATTTATAGAAGTATCTATTACACCGTTCCACTCTTCATCACTCATCCAGAAAAAGAGATTATCTTTTGTAATTCCTGCATTATTCACCAGTACATCTACTTCAATATTTTCTAATGCACTGCGTACACTCTCTTTGTCTGTAATATCAAATTGAATTGTTTCAGAATTTTTCAAAGAATCTTTAAGCTGATTTGCTTTATCTACACCATTTCTGTAGTGAAGATATACAAAATACCCTTCATTATGAAAATATCTAGCACAAGCTTCACCAATAGCACCAGTTGAACCTGTAATTAGAACTTTTTTCATGCAAATACTCCCTCTTCAATCATTTCTGCTACTTTTTGAATATCAAAATCCATACGTCGATCTTCAGTAAGTTTTTCTACTTTTTCTCTGATATTTGTATAATTTTTTTGTAGAGTAGGTGAGCACTTCTCTTTTCCTCGAATATCAACCGCTTGAGCAGCTCCAATAAGTGCAATACTCAACATTAGTGTTAAGTTTGGAATCTGATCTGCAAAATGTAGTGCTGCCGTAGTTCCCATACTGACTTTGTCTTGGTTGTATGATTCTGTCGGTCTTGAGTTTAGTGAAGCTGGTACACTGTTCATCATAACATCTGCACTTAAAGAGCTTAAAGTTATCTGCATAGCCTTAAACCCATGATGTGTAGATTTTTTATTTAGCTTCAAGCTTTCACCTAAACCTTTGTTAAATTTATGATCTACTAAAAGTGCAAACTCTTTGTCTAAAATATCTGCTAAATTACCGGCACATATTCGCATAGTATCCATTGCATGTGCTATATATCCACCATAGAAGTTGCCAGATGTATAGATTTTACCACCTACATGATCAATAAGAGGGTTATCATTAACTCCATTTATCTCTGTCTCTATCCACTTTTTAGCTAATTCTAAATTATCACGAATTACACCTAAAACTTGCGGAGCACATCTTATAGAGTATCGATCTTGAATGTTTTGCTCTTTTTCAAGATGGAAATTTTCATATCTACTGAAAGCTTCATGTGTAAGTTGTGATCCTTGACATTTTCTAAGAATATTTGCCGCAGTTGCAATCTGTCCTGAAAAAGGTTTGCTTTCATGTACAAAAGGTTCTAAAGGTGTAGTATCACAAAGTAGAAGTTCATATAGGGAAGCAATGAAAGTTTCTGCTGTATTTAAAATAGTCTCAAACTTATCTATAGCATCAATGCCTATGGCACTCATAGTCGCAGTACCATTCATAATGGCAAGAGCCTCTTTGGGTTTAAAATGGTAAGGCTCTATGCCAAGTTCACTATAGACATCAGCAGTGCTTCTAACTTCACCTTTATAATAAACTTCACGCTCACCAGCTATTACAGCCGCAATGTAAGATAGAGGTGTTAAATCTCCACTTGCTCCTACAGATCCTTGAGAAGGGATACGAGGATATATCTCTTTGTCTAAAAGTAGCTCAAATCGTTTAAGAAGATCGTAACTGATACCACTTTTACCTTTACTAAGACTAATTAGGCGAACAGTAAGCATAAGGCGTGAAATCTTTTCACTTAAATATTTTCCAACACCACATCCATGAAAACTGTAGAGGTTCTTTTGTAACTCTTCAGCCTCTTCAAATGCCGCATAGTTTTGTCCAGCTTCTCCATACCCTGTAGTTACGCCATAAATTGGGCGACCTTTACGGATATTATCTATTAAAAAAGCATGACCTGCATTTATAAAGTCAATAAATTCAGGGTTTTCACTTACTTTTATTTGTCTATTTTGCAAAAAGTCTTTGTAAGATATTTGTGTTGTAT
>CAZGCF010000138.1:0-4336 GCA_964524095.1 uncultured Campylobacterales bacterium
CTCCCAATGCTCTGGAATCTTCCCCAACCACTCAATACCGCTATCTTTATAAGCTTCATACCTTTTTAACTTACCCATCTTAAACCTCTAAAATCCCTTTAATCAATCCTTCACTCTGCTTTTCAAGCTCCAAAATGTCGGCTGTTACCTCTTCAAGGCTTCTTAAAGGTTTATGGCGGTAGAAGTATTTGTTAAAGCTGATCTCATAGCCGATTTTAACACTATCCAAATTAATCCACGCCTCTTCAACATAAGGCTTAACCTCTCTTAGAAAATAGTCGTGAATACTCTCATCTAACGGTACGGTTTCACTATCTCTCAAATCGCTTTCACTCTCATATTCGATATACTCATTTGGCTTCTCTGTAGCGTAGTAGCCAAAATCTGCCAAATCCTCTTTTTTACAGCCCAAATGTTTTAAAAGTGCTTCAAGCTTCTCATCTGTAAATTTGTGAACCTTTTTAACTACCTTTTTGGCACTCTCATCATACCAACTAACCGCTGACAAAATTGCATTTTTCTCACTACTGGTTAGTTTAATGTTCGCCTCTTTTAGTGCAGAATCTACCCTTTTTTTAAAAAGATTGAAGTCGTCATACTCATCACTGCCAATCATCTCTAAGAGCTTAGTCGATACATCAATGAGCTTTAAATGTTTGTTCCAAAAAGCTTGATCGGTTAAGCTCTTTTTCTGTTTTGCTTTTAGGTTGAGTTCTTGGCTTTCGCACCAATCCAATATCGCTTTTTCGTAACGCTTTAAGTCGCTATAGAGTGCATCTCCAAACTCACTATAAGCCCATTGCATTGGTTGAAGCAATGATTTATCAAAACGTAGGCTCTCTATTCTCTTCTTAGATAGTTGTGCTTTGAGTCGTTTAGGACGATCTATTGCAACTTTGTAGTATCCAAAATCGCTATTTTTAAAAATCTTGCTGGCAATCCCATCATCTCCTGTGCGTTCCACCTCTTGCATAGATAAGTGAACTTCAGCAATCTTTTGAATATGCTCATCTGCAAGCTCACAGTTTTTATCGCCTAAGTTTTTACGAAGCTTTCTAAAGAGTTTATTGGCATCAATCAGCTGTACTTTACCTTTACGATGTTCAGGCTTTTTATTGGTAAGTACCCAAATATAGGTGGTAATTCCTGTGTTATAAAAGAGGTTATTAGGAAGCTGTATAATCGCTTCAAGCAGATCATTTTCGATGATATATCGGCGTATGTTACTCTCTCCACTTCCTGCATCACCTGTAAAGAGTGCACTACCATTATGTACCGAAGCGATGCGTGAACCAAACGGGCTGGTCTCTAAGCTCTTCATTTTGCTCACCATCTCCATCAAAAAGAGAAGCTGACCATCAGAGCTTCTTGGTAATGCATCTACCGTCTCCTCTTCACCCCAGTAGTTTTTAAGCTTTACGATAAAACGAGGGTCGATAACCTCTTTTCCATCTTTGATATATTTCATATCATTAGACCACGATTTACCGTATGGAGGATTGGAAAGCATAAAGTCAAACTGTTCACCTGCAAACTCATCGGTTGCAAGCGTTGATCCGTTACGAATATTTTCAGGGTCATCACCCTTAATCATCATATCCGATTTACAGATGGCATAGGTTTCATCATTGATCTCTTTCCCATAAAGATAGACATCACCCCTTGCACGAATCGCACCTTCAGGATCTTTTATGAACTTTTCAGACTCTGTTAACATTCCACCACTTCCACAAGCAGGATCGTAAATCTTCATAACCGGTGGAAGATTCTCTTTAACAGGATCAAAAACAAGATGGGTCATCAACTTAATCACTTCACGAGGGGTAAAGTGTTCTCCCGCCTCTTCATTATTCTCTTCGTTAAATTTTCTAATCAACTCTTCAAAAACATACCCCATACCAAGATTTGAGAGTGGCGGAAGTTTACGACCCTCTGGGTCTAATTTCTCTTTAGTCGTCAAATTGATGTAAGGAGAGGTGAACTTTTCAAGAACCGATAGCAAAATATCTTTATTTGCCATGTGTCTAATCTGTTCACGAAGTTTAAACTTTTCAATAATCTCTTGAACATTTGGACTAAATCCATTAAGATAATCGATAAAATTGGCTTCCAGTAACTGTCCTGAATTGGTCGCTGTATTGTAGAGGCGTTGGAGTGTCCATTCGCTAATATTGTAAAAGACATAACCACTGGCTTCTCTTAGACCACCTTCATCTAACTCTGTAAATTTAGCCACATCTTTTTGAAACCTCACCTCTTCAAGCACTGCATCTTTTGTCTCTTCAAGCAGTGCATCTAATCTGCGTAAAACAACCATAGGCAAGATAACATCGCGATACTTACCACGAACATAAACATCTCGTAAACAGTCGTCGGCAATACTCCAAATAAAGTTGATTAGTGTATTCAGCTGTGCTGTATTCATATAAACTTCCTCATTTCGTCAATATATTTTTTTAAAAAAAGTTTTTGTTTATTGTATCTATTTTTTCTTTTACTTTCTATCTCTGCGAGTAAGTGTAAATGTTCATAAACATTTACAAAATGCTATACCTCACCCTTCGCCAACAACCCCAGCACCGTTGAACGCTTAGTTGTATCTATGCGTCGGCAAGCACCTTTAAAGGCGGCATCTTCTCCGATGATGATGCACATCTTTTTGGCGCGTGTTACTGCGGTATATAGAAGTTTTGTGTTATGCATAATGTAGTGGCTGAAGCTCATAGGGATGATGACTGTCTCATACTCCATTCCCTGGGTTTTGTGGATTGTCAAGGCGTATGCAAGTTGTAGGTAGTCTGAGATTAGATCAAATCCATACCTAACAACGATCTGTTCGTTTGGGTAATATACAAAACACTCCTCCTCTTCTTTATCCATTTTAAAAATAAGTCCAATCATTCCGTTAAATATTCGGCTCTCTGTTGCATCATCTCCATTTTTAAAGCCTTCAGGTGAGTAAGATGGCATATTCTCATTCTTTATATGCACTACTTTGTCATAGAGTCCATAACTGTAAAGTCCACGTTTTATGGCATACTTTGCATTTGGGTTGAAGAGTTTTTGTAGCTGTTGATTTAAGTTTTCAACACCAAGCAGACCTCCACGCATTGGAGTAATCACTTGCAGATGGGTTAGATACCCTTTTATATCTTTTGACTTTAACTTCTCTCTTGCCTCAAGAATGTAAGAGACCGACTCACTCTTGATCGACTCTAAAATCTGCTGATTTATACTCTCTCTAAGCTCTCTTCTCTCATCTTCTGACATTCCATTACGAATGGCATAGTAGTTTGCAATACTCTTATCTATAAATTTAAAGTCCAAATACTCTTTTTGGTACTCAGGAAGTTCTGCTCGTCTGATCGAATCGGCAATGATCGTTATAGCCTGCTCTTCGCTTTGGCGGTAGATTTGAGTCAGTTTAACAACTGGAATAAGTTCATATTTTATAATATCAGAAAGAATATTACCTGCTCCAATGGGTGGCAACTGACCATCATCGCCTATTATGAGAAATATTGCATCATCTTTGAGTTTAGAAATAAGTTGAAAAAATATTTGCGAATTTACCATAGATGCTTCATCTAACAGTACCACATCATAGGGAAACTCATCTTGCTCTTTGTGTGCTACAAGAAGGCTCTGGATTGTCATAGATTTGTAGCCGGTTGTATCGTGTATGCGTTGAGTTGCTATACCGCTAAGAGCAGTTGTTATGATCGCATCATAACTGAAACTCTCTTCAAGTAGCTTTAGCATCATCTTTGCACTTGTACTCTTTCCGGTTCCTGCGTAACCTACAAGCGCCATAACTTTTACGCCACTGTTTAGAAGTTTTACTACCTCTACCTGCTCTTTGCCAAGTTTAAAACCTATCTTGCTCTCTTGCTCTTTTATAAACTGATCTATATCTTGTTTCAATTGAACACCACAATTTTCTACCCTTTTTTTGAAAAACTCAAAGATTCCCTTCTCTGCTTTGTAGTAAAAGGTGTGTGCCAAATATCCATCTATCATATGTAGCACTTCACGTTCAATTAGTTTGTTAATAACATCTTCGATCAAAAGAGTTTCACCATCTAAACCAAGCTCATCCTCTAACTTCTCTATAAACTCTTTTCTATCTACAGCACTCGATCCCTGCTGTTCACTGATCTCACGCAAAAGGTAGTTTACCGCCGCTTCTATGCGAAATGGAGATTTTGGATCGATTCCCATAGATTGCGCCATCTCATCGGCACGTTTAAACCCTACACCTTTAACTTGCGTAATGATGTAGGGATTCTCTTTTATTGCTTCTATTAAATTATCTTTACCAATGAATGTTTGATAT
>CAZGCF010000139.1:0-4322 GCA_964524095.1 uncultured Campylobacterales bacterium
AGAGATTTTTGTGCTGTTATCATTCTATTGTCTGTTACAATCAATTTTATTGTTTGAGCAAACTCTCTTTTTGTAACTAATTTATCGATAAGTTTTTTAGGTAGATGGTGGTTTAGAAATTTATTACGCCATACTCTTCCACATTGGTTATAGATTTTAAAAAATGTATCTGAATCAGACTCTATTAAGTTTAAAAATGGATCATCAGAAGCCATAACTCTCATCCATTTAACTATTTGTGGATAGTTTTTTAGCTGTTTTATTAATCTCTTCTGTTTTGAATGTGATAATCTAGAGAATTTATATGGAGTTATAGCTATAGCTGAGCATACTGGATCATCTGTTGGCAGATCTTTTGGTTTTAAAAAGTAGCATTTATCGACTAATTTAAACTCTGGTTTATCTGTCTTTTTAGCATATTTGTGTAGAAGTGTCCAGTTGACTGAATTGATTAAATAGAATGCCTTATCGGCTGATTCTGCAGATATATTTTGATCAAAAAATCTTAAGATATAAAAGTCTCTTGCATAACTTTTTGGCCACTGCTGTAACTGTTTTAGAGTTATCTCATCTGCTTTGATGGTAGAGATAACTACTAAAAACAGTACTATTAAAAGTTTCTCAATTCTCAATTTTCAATTCTCAATTCACTATAGACTTGCTGAAAGTTGAAAGAGCAGTTTTACAAGGAAAAGATCTATAAACTGCAATCCAAAGATGATTATTAGCGGAGCAAGATCTATTCCTCCAACAGCTGTTGGAATATATCGTCTTACCCAAGCATATACTGGTTCAGTTAGCCTATAGAGTGTTTGAACAATTGGATTGAATGGATCAGGTCGAACCCAAGTAATAAGAGCGGCAATAATTACAACCCAAATGTAGATACTTATAACCATATGCAAGATTTGTGCAATAGCTTGAATTAGTGTTGATAAAATCATTTTACTATCTCCATAATATAAGATTTAAGATATGGATAGAGGTTTGAAAGCTCTGGACCATGCTCTGCACCTGTTAAAAGCAGACGTAAAGGTTTGAAAAAGTTTTTACCTTTTAAGCCTGTCTCTTTCATTAGGTAGCTTTTCAACTCATCAAATGTTTCAAAATTTGAGTTCTTTTTTATAGCATCACGTAATCTCTCCATCTGCTCTTTCCACTCATTATCGTAAGGTTTAGCAGAGAAGATAGCCTCTATTTTAGGCTTAATCTCTTTAATAGTGCTTCCCTCTTCAAGGTAACATTTTACTAATTCTCCGATACTGGCATCAGCAAATCCAAAGGCACGTGACAACTCTTTTGAATCCATACGTTTCATATGTTCACGATTTAAAAATCTAAGTTTATCAATATCAAACTTAGCTGCAGCCTTGGAGAGTTTTGAGAGATCAAACCACTCTATAGCCTCTTGCATTGTAAAGACTTCACAAGGTGTTTTGTTTCCTAAAAGAATCAGGTAGTTTGCAATTGCTTCTGGAAGAAACCCCTCCTCAAGCAACCATTTGACGCTTGATGCATCATCACGCTTGGACATCTTTTTACCTTCCGTATTAAGAATAATAGGAAGGTGGGCATAAGTTATCTCTTTATCATACCCTAACTGGTTTCTAATGTGTATCTGTTTAGGTGTATTACTTACATGATCTTCACCTCTGATTACAAGGCTAATGTCATGTATCATATCATCAAGAGCACATGCGAAGTTGTATGTTGGGGTTTTGTCGGCACGCATTATGACAAAACTATCTATATCATCTGGTGCAAAGCTTTGATCCCCTTTTATTAGGTCATTGAACTCTACACTGTTTTCAGGCTTTTTAAGACGTACAGTAAAGGGTTTTTCATTGTTTAAAACCTCTGCATCGCTTAAACTTTCACACTTTCCGCTATATCTGTAGGCTTTTTTTGCACTTTTTGCTGCTTCACGCTCACGCTCAAGCTCTTCTGGTGTACAAAAACATGCAAATGCTTTGCGCTCTTCAAGCAGTTTGATTGCCATATGCTGGTGAATAGTTAGGTTGTGACTTTGGTAGTAAACATCATCAGGTTGAAGATTAAAGAGTTGAAGAATCTCAAGAATCTCTCTATCTTTACCCTCAATATTTCGCTCTTTATCTGTATCTTCAATTCTGACTATAAAACGTTCATTTTTCTGTTTTGCTACTATATAGTTGAAAATTGCTATACGGAGATTACCTATGTGCATATCTCCCGTTGGGCTTGGTGCAAAACGAAGCATTTAATCCCTTTAAATATAAAATTTAAAAGAGATTATACCAAAAATGATATATTTTTACTGATCGATAAATTTTTTAGTAGAGTAATCTTAAAATGCTCTACAAATCTTAATAAATATTTAAAGTTTTTTAAAGTGTTTATACTTTTGTTACATTTGGAGCATTACTTTTATTCCCCAACCTATTAATGCAGACAATATTATAAACAGTAGTGACAAAGGAGCAAATTTTGATTTTATAATATCAAAAAAGATCTCTTTACCTACTGCTTTGATTGTAAGAATAAAAAGAACCCAACCTCCAATACTGCTAGCAAGTGCTAAACCAGGTGCTGAAAAAGGTCCTATAAGAAGAATTGAAAATAGAATATTTACGCCAAGAGATTTTCCTGCAATCTTAGCGGCTTCAGCTTGCCTTTGCATTGCATAGAGCCATAGAGAGAAGAGTTTTGCCAAACCAAATGGCATAAGTCCAACCATATACATTACCATTACCTCTGCACTATTTTGTGTATCTGTATGATCAAATGCACCTCTTTCAAAGAGTAGCCATATAATCTCTTCAGAGAGTATGACAGCTATAGCAGTTGCACCACCAAGCAGACCAAAAAGGATCCAAAAAACTCTTTTTGATTGAAGTTTTGCTTCATCAAACTCTTTGCGTTTTAAGAGTTTGCTAATACCTGGGAAAAGTGCGGTAGAGGCTGCTGTAGCAAAGAGAGCTAAAGGGAGTTGAAAAAGGCGGTTAGCATAAAAAAGGTAGCTGATGGAGCCACTTACCAAAAAAGAGGCAAGCCACGTATCTATAAAAGATGATATCTGTGCTGTAGAGTTTCCTAGAACTGAAGGGAAAAATGCTTTACTAAAACGTGATATATCATTTTTTAGAATATCTCTCTTCTTCTTCAAATAATTAAAACCACCAACAAGCATGGGACATAAACCAATTTTACGAATCATCCATATATGCACTAATAACTGTAATGCTCCTCCTATCAAAACTGAGTAACTCAGTGCATAGACAATAGTTTTAGGATCATCATTTCTAAATAGCACCAATGCTGAAATCATTGATATATTTAAAAGAACTGTTGAAAATGCTGTAGTCGCAAAATGCTCTCTATATTGCAGTAAGGATGCCAAAAATGTAACAAGAAAAATAAAGTCTAAATAGTAAAAATTTATTGCTACTAGAGGAGATGCGGCTTTTATTGTATCGTCATTAAAACCTATAGCTATAAGTCTAGTAACTTCAGATGAAAAGAGTGTAACAAGCAGTGATACAAACATTAGAAAAAGGAAAAATCTTATTAGAATAGATACAGCAAAAACTGAAGGGTGTCGTGAAGATATAAATGTAGGCAGAAAACTTTGAACAAATGCACCCTCTGCAAATATTCTTCTAAAAAGATTTGGTAGTTTAAAAGCTACGAAAAATATATCTGTAAAGATGTTTGCTCCTAAAACAGATGCCATCAAAAGATCACGAATAAATCCAAATATTCGTGAAAAAAGAATTCCTAAACTATTGGTAAATATAGATTGTAATCTCATAATATTAAACCTTTTGATATAATTGATACAATTTTAACCATTGTTAGATTAAAATACTACTATAAATATCTTCTGGAGAATGTTATGGGACTGTTTGACGTATTTAAAGGCTCTAGTAATTCTAAAAACTCAAAAGGTAAGGCTAAACTTGATAGTTTTGTTCCATATGTAATTAAAACAGATAATGTATCTGAAGCATTACACAAGACAGCTATAAACTACTCAATCAGTACTGCTAAGCTAGATTTTGCATTATTAAATTATCACACTTTGATAAAGATGGATAAGAATGATCCAGATTGGACAGAGATTGAGCAGGATGATTGGGGTGATTTTAATCAACCAAAAATCATGCTAAATCCAAATGTAGAAATTAAACAAGTATATGAAGTAGAGATAATTAAACATCAATTTGAGTCTTGGAATAAAGATTTGCAACTTTTTATTATGACAAATAGAGAAAAAAATAAGATTTCTGCTATTGTAATGGCTGGTTCTAAGCTTGTTGAAACAGATAATCTATATGAATAAT
>CAZGCF010000140.1:0-4310 GCA_964524095.1 uncultured Campylobacterales bacterium
TTATGGGATAGGCAGGATGGGTCACTCTATCACACCTCTTCTGATCTAATAAGCTTCCCTTCAAATGCCTTTTTCAAAATACTTTGACGAAGCTTTTCCGCCTTTTGCAAACTTATTTCAATGCTCTTTTCCATTGCATCGGCTTGACTTAAGCGTGATTCAATCTCTTCGACAATTTGGTTTTGTTCTTTTATAGAACTCACAATAAATGGTAGTTCACGACATGTAGTTACTTTAATATTATATTGTCCAGCAGTTGCTCTTGCTGTATTTTTTAACCAATGAATAGCAAATGGACTTTGTAAAAAATAGCTCAAATATTTTTGTTGTATAAATACATTTGGTCTGAAAACAACTATTGCTTGATTTATATTCCATTCTTTATAAGTTTCTGGAAGAATTGATACTTTACCTAAAGGAGGACCGACAATATTTATTAAAACATCACCTGGATAACATATTGAACGACTCAAATCTTTTTTATGAATATATTTTGGTATAAACGTCGGATTCTTAGTAAAATTAAAACTTCCATCAAAATTTAAATTGTACACTTTTACGAAAGGGACTTCACCATCACCCGAAGTCAAATAATTAGATTTTGGCGTATAACCATTATTTATTGGGTCAATAACTTGTCCAACTTGTATCCACTTCCACCCTTCAGGCAATTTTGGAAGTTCTTTTAATTCTTCTGGAGTAAGTGGTGGGAGTTCTTTCGGTTTCTTTGGTTTAGTAGGTTTTTTACCTACTTTACCACTCTCTTCCCATGCTTTAACCTCCATCTTCCAGTTAGCAAGTTTTTCAGCATACATAGCTTCACGTTCTGCACGAATACGCTCACACAAAACATCAGCACTCTCTAACTCATCGGCATGCTCTTCTCGCCACGCCTGTGTAAGCTTTCCTTCAAAAGCAGATTTAAGCACCGATTGGCGATACTGTTTTAACTTCTCCTTCGCTCTTTTAAGACTCTCAATCCCTTTATCAAGCTGACTAAAGAGTGTTTCAATCTTTTCAACAATGTGTTTTTGCTCATCTAAAGGAGGAAGTGGGAAGTCATAATTCCAAAGTAAATTAGGATCAACATGAGGAGTAGCTGCTCCTTTTGCACGTGCATTTATCTCTCTATACTTTGATTTTAAAAAATAGTAAGCATATATATTATTTAGTCCAAAAAAATTCAATCTAACAAGTGTACTTCCTAAAGCTCCATGAATCCCTTTTCCAACAAGACCAGAACGTGCACCATCCCACACAATTAAAATATCATCTTCCGTACATATTCGACAATTTTTACCATCTGTGTATTTTTCAATAACTTTTTTTTCAAAAGCTTTAATATCAATATAAGGAATACTACACTCTTGACTTTTAGAACTGCATAGTTTATTAGGCTTTTTTCCTTTTTCATACTCAACACAATCACCAAACTTTACTACTTGCCAAGTAGGAGGAAGCACAACATCAACTTTCATAATTCTTTTATTACCCCACTAAAACTTCATTCATCTCATCTACAATCTGATAGAGCTCTTCACCAAATAGCTGATAGGCTCTTGCCAATGCACCCTGCTCAAATAATTCTAAGTCCTCTACCTCAAACCGATACGAACGGGCAATCTCATCACGTATCTTTTGAAGCCATGCCATCTGCTCTTTGTTAAACTTAGGTGCATTACCTTTATGTTTATCAAATGCCCACTGCTTAAAGTTCTCATTAACACGCTTTTGCAGAGGTGTCAACACCTTATCAAGTCCGGAAGTATAGCGAATCAATCCTACAAGTGCACCTAATTCACTTTTAGGTGACCCTGTAGCACTCTTTAGACGCTCATACGCTTTCCACACATCCATCGGTGCTAATGGAGGACGATGCTCTGTAAGCTTCTCAATCACCTCCTTTAACATTCGATAGGTCACTTCACGCCGACGGTAAGGCTCATTATAAAAGATACGCAGTGCTGTAATCTCCTCTTTATTCGCTTCAATAAACTTCTGAAAACTTTCAACAATCTGTTTTGCCTGCTCTTCGCTATCGCTTTTCCAACCGCTAAATACAACACGATCGATATTCACTGTATCAATAATC
The DNA here is from genome assembly GCA_964524095.1 of uncultured Campylobacterales bacterium. Lineage (GTDB taxonomy): Bacteria > Campylobacterota > Campylobacteria > Campylobacterales > Hydrogenimonadaceae > Hydrogenimonas. The sequence goes on from CAZGCF010000140.1 coordinate 2,093, forward strand.
TGCTCACGCTGACGGCGGACATTTTCAACATACTCCACAAGCTTACCTGTTAAAAATGAGTGAACCTCTCCATTCAACGCTTCTTTAGCCTGTTCTAACTGTTCAGTAGTAACATCCTCTTCATCTGTTAAATTATAAATCTCCTTGGCTCGTTCTACCTGTTTATCGACATCATGCACATTTAAAAATGTATGGATTGCCTGTTCAATAGTAACTCCTGCAATCTCTGCAAAGGTTTTATGCTCTTTGGGTGTCATCTCTTTATTAAGTCTGGCAAAACGTGCAGCAATAGAGCGATAAGTATCTTCATCATCATCTCCACCTACAAGAACATTCATCAAAAGATCTTTCATTGGCACCGATTTTTTTCGCTCCATCGGTTGTGAATCTGTCTTAACCGATTCAGTCACACCTACCGCATCAACAATAATAAAGTGAGTTTTGTCATGGTTTATATCGCTCCCTACACGTTGCATTAAATCTTTACTACAGGTACGGGTACCTCGTCCCTTCATCTGCTCAAAGTAGTTGCGTGAACGGACATCTCTCATTAAGCTCAGACACTCCAATGGTTTTACATCTGTTCCTGTAGCAATCATATCAACTGTTACAGCAATGCGTGGGTAGTAGTCGTTACGAAGTGATTGAAGCGTCTCTTTTGCATCTTTGGCTTGATAGGTCACCTTTTTACAAAACTCATTGCTTTCACCAAACTCCTCTCGAACAATCTGAATAATATCATCTGCATGGGAGTCATTTTTAGCAAAAATGAGTGTTTTAGGTACCTCTTTTCGATTAGGAAAAAGCACTGGAAGTTTTGCTTTAAACTCTCGAATAATATTGCGTATCTGACTTGGATTGACAACTTGCTTATCTAAGTGTGTCTGTTTATAAACAATGTCATCATCAAGTTCACGCCATTTTCTGCGTCGTGTCATCTTATCTCGATACTCAACAACTTGTTTTAACACCACGCCATTTTCAATAGTCTCTTTCTCAATTTGCCCACCCTCACGGGTAATAGCAGTTGAGATAATATACTCTTCATAAGGTACATTTACACCATCAGCTACAGCATCATCATGGGTATATTCACTCACAACATTCTCGTGAAAAAATGCAAATGTTCTCTTATCTGGTGTTGCTGTAAGACCAATGAGAAAAGCATCAAAGTAGTCCAAGACCTGTTGCCAAACATTGTATATAGAACGGTGACACTCATCGATAATAATAAAGTCAAAAAACTCTATAGGAATTTTTGGATTGTAACTTACCTCTTTAGGACGCTCATTTTTTAAAGCATACTCAAAGTGACTATGCTCTTCAGCACTCTCATCCAACTCTCTACCACGAAGTATCGAGTACATCCGCTGAATAGTACTTATACAAACTTGAGCATCAGTTGCAACATAGGAGCTATTTAATCGCTGAACATTGTAAAGTTCAGTAAACTGACGACTATCATCCTGTGGCTTATAAGCCATAAACTCTTTTTCTGCCTGTTCGCCTAAGTTTTTGGTATCAACTAAAAAAAGGATCCGTTTAGCATGTGCATATTTCAGAAGTCGATAAACAGCAGTAATGGCAGTATAGGTCTTACCTGAACCTGTTGCCATCTGTATCAAAGCACGCGGACGATTATGTGCAAAAGAGTCTTCAAGGTTTTTAACAGCACGTACTTGACACGCTCTTAATCCATCAGATGTTAAAGGTGGTAACTTCTTTAAACGTGCTCGAAGTGTTTGCTCTTCATTTAACCACTCACGAAGTGTTTCAGGGCGGTGAAATGAAAAGATCTCTCGTGATCTTGGTTCAGGATCTCTTTGATCTGTAAAACGAGTAATGACCCCTGTACTCTCATAAACAAATGGAAGTGGCTGACTATTTTTAATAAATTTAAGGCGACTTTGTGCATAGGTATTTGACTGCTCTTCAACAGTTGTAAGACGATACCCCTCTTCTTCTCGCTTTGCCTCAATTACCCCAACAGGTTGGCGATCGATAAAAAGAATGTAATCTGCAGGTCCTTTTTCGGTAGGGTACTCTCGAATAGCAATTCCCTCTGCCGATCTATAATTTACTTCACTTAAGTCCTGAACATCCCAACCTGCTTCACGCAACATTGAATCAAATTTATCTCGTACTCGCTGTTCTGGATGTTGATTAAGATGCTTGTTATACATAATTATCCTATATTTTAAAGAAATTCTATTCTATC
>CAZGCF010000141.1:0-4305 GCA_964524095.1 uncultured Campylobacterales bacterium
TAATTTTTGATCTAATATTTACTTTCATAAATCTTATAATATTAATACTCCTAAGAGATCATACAATTGCTCTAAAAATAAGAGAGAGCATCTTAGCAGTAAATATTCTTTGGATCATGCTTGGAGTTATAGGAGCTATTCCTCTATTAATATATACTCACATCTCATTTGCATCAGCATTCTTTGAAGCAATTAGCGGTTTTACAACAACAGGAGCAACTATCTACCAAGATATTGAATCACTTCCCCATATGATCCTCTTTCACCGTAGTCTAATGCACTGGCTTGGAGGAATGGGAGTTATTGTTCTTGGAGTTGGTCTGCTCTCTGTAATAAATCCTACAGGTAGTTTAAGTCTCTTTAAAGCTGAATCAACCGGTATTCAATTGGAAAAAATAACTCCTAAAATCAAAGATACTGCTCTAAGTCTTTGGATAGTTTATATACTATTTACATTGGCAGACACTCTTTTGCTCAAATTTTTTGGAATGAGTTGGTTTGATGCTATCAATCACGCCTTTTCAACCATATCTACTGGAGGATTCTCAACTAAAAATAGCTCCATTGGATCATTTAATAATGATGGAATTATCTGGACTACTACAATTTTTATGACTCTTTCTGGAATCAACTTCCTTGCTCATCTGAAGTTTTTCTATAAAGATAGCAGTGGATATAAGAGTGAAGAGGTAAAGTGGTACCTTTTAATGTTATTTCTATTGGGAACAGCACTTACAATAGTACATGCAGAGATATGGAAAGATTCCTTTTACGATGCCTCAAAACATGCATTTTTTACAATTGCATCAGTTATGACAACAACAGGATTTGCTACCGTTGATTACGGCAAGTGGAGCCATTTAGCAATATCAATAATATTTATTGCTATGCTATTGGGTGGAAATGCCGGCTCTACAGCAGGAGGTATAAAAATAGTTAGATATGTAATAATTTTTAAAACTCTTTTTGCAGAGTTAAAAAAGATTCTACATCCAAACGCCCTTATATCAGTCTATATAGATAAACAGAGGCTAAATGAGCGTGTACTATCTACTACATTTGGATTTTTCTTTCTCTTTATAATGACAGTAGTTTTTTTGACTACCTACATATATGCAAGAGGTTTTGATACAATGACATCGATCTCTGGAGCAATAGCAATAGTAGGAAATGTTGGTCCAGGGTTTTCACATGTAGGTCCTGCCGAAAACTTCTCTTTTTTTAGCGATATTGACAAAATAGTATTCTCTTTTGGTATGATAGTAGGAAGATTAGAGTGTTTTACTCTTTTTGTTCTATTTAGCAGAACATTCTGGAAAAAGTTTTAAATTAAAAGGAGTAGAAAATGTCAACTATACATATAGTTTGCCCACACTGTCACAAAGTAAACAGAATTCCTATCAAAGAGAGCTATAAAAAAGCAAATTGTGGTCACTGTAAAGAGTCGCTTCTTGATACTCACCCAATAGAATTGACACCTCAAACATTTAATATGCACATTCAAAATAGTGACATTCCTGTTGTTGTAGATTTTTGGGCACCTTGGTGTGGACCTTGCCGTATGATGGCACCAGCTTTTGAAGAGGCTTCAACCAATTTTCCTTTAAAAGCACAATTTGCAAAAGTCAATACAGAAGAGTATGGAGAGTTATCAGCTCAATTTGGCATAAGAGGGATTCCTACTATCATAATTTTTAAAAATGGACAAGAGGTTGATAGAGTTAGTGGTGCTCTATCTGCTGGACAGATCGTTCAATTAGTATCACAATATAGATAATGTTCATTTATTTTATTGATTACAATAATAAATAAAAGTGTTGCTAAAAGCTCTTTTGAAAAAAGTTGTAGATTTTTTACAATAATTGTTTTTCACTTTTTACCTAAACTACTTTAATGGAAAAATTTTTAGATTTGGGAATAAATGCCGATAAATTGGAGCTTTTAGCTACTAAAATATTTCTTGCATAAGTTAGCTCTATTAAAATTATATTACTTAGTTATATTGGCAAAATAAAATGATTTGTGATAGAATCGTCTATATGGTTACTTCACAAATCAATATTTAAAAATTTGTGAGTATCTTATAGAGGAATATATTCCTTTAAATAACAAGGAGGCATAAATGAAAAAATTACTCACAATGGTGGCAGTAGGATTTACTGTTATGAGCTTAATGTCAACTTCTGCATCTGCAGATGTTACCAAAGGCAAAAAGCTATATAGTAAAAAAGTGAGAAAGTATTGCGGATTCAATGGTGCTGAGTTTGCTAAAAAACATACTCAAGATGAGTGGGAAGAGATTTACGAAAGTGGAAAATTTGCTGAAGAGATGGGAAAAATTTGCCCAAAAGGTAAAAGTGAATTTACAAAATTCAAGAAAAAGTATTTAGAGAATATATACGATTTTGCATATGAATATGCAAGTGATAGTGGACAAACTCCATCTTGTAACTAGTAATATTAATAAATATTCTGCTATAATACAGCTTATTCAATATTTTAAAGGAGACAATTATGAAAAAAGTTACACTTGCTCTTATGTTGGCTGGCGCTGCTAGCTTTGCAATGGCTGATGGAGCTAGTCTATATACAAAATGTGCTGTATGCCACGGTAAAAGCGGTGAAAAAGCAGCTTTTGGAAAAAGCAAGATCATAAAAAATATGTCAAAAGAAGATATTGTAAATGCTCTAGAAGGCTATAAAAAAGGTACATATGGTGGTCCAATGAAAGGAACAATGAAAGCACAAGTTGCACCTTTAAGTGATGCTGATATTAAAGCTCTTGCTGAACATATCAGTAGTTTTAAATAATTTATACGGAAACGTTTCTAACGTTTCCGTATTTTTATACTCCAAATATCTTTAATCTCTCTTCTTCATGCTATTAAATGAAACCTTTTTTTACACTACATCTACAAAATTATAAAATATAAATATAAAAACAAAAAGTTTGACAAAAATTAAAAAAAATCTACTATAATAAATAAAAAAATTATATTGAGGATACAAATATGAGAAATGTTTTAATCATATTTCTATTTTTTGAGACTACAAATATGCTATTTGCGAATGGAGAAACTCTATATAAAAAGTTTTGTGCAGAGTGTCATGGTAAAAAGGGTGAAAAACGTGCCCTTAATAAATCAGCTATTATTAAAAATTTTGATTCAGCAATAATTGAAGCTGATTTAAAAGGATATAAAGCAGGAACAATTGATAAACAAGGTATGGGAATACTTATGAAAGGTCAAGTTGCTCACCTTAGTGACGCTGACATTAAAGCTCTCGCTGAATATATTGGTAGATTAAAATAGATTTTACTTAGATTTGATCACTCTAAATATCTTCTTATAGCCCTTTTCATACCTTCAGAAAGCTTATCTATATTTTCTAAACTCCATCTTAAGTAACCTATATCAAACTTAGCAACCTCTTCTATGCTTTGCCCCTTATATTTTCCAAAAGGAAAGAGCCAAATAGCTTCAACCTCAGTTAATTCAAGAGCTTTTTGAAGAGTATATTTCCAATCTTCATCTAACTCTTTATCATTATCTTCCATCAACATCCACTCCAAATAGCCTGGATCTTTTTTTGCAACCTCTATAATATCTTCTCCCTTATATTTACCAAACTTGAATGTTTTGTACATTATAGGTTTTTTGGTTAACTCTATAAGCTCTTCAACACTTTTGTTTGTTAAAAGATAATCGAGCAAAAGCTTCAAAACCAAAACATCACCAAGTGCATCATGTGCCTGAATCTTAAGTCCAATTGATTTTGCCTCTTTAGCTTCACTTTTATAGAGACCAAAAGCATAACGAACATACTGAAGTCCGTGTGACTCAAGATCAGGATAAAGATGACGCAAACAGCGAAGTGTATCTATTAAAGGCATTTGAGAAACAAACCCCTCTTTTTGTAGCATTGCTAAATCAAATGGAGCATTTTGAATAACTAATACATTCTCTGGAGTGTTAAGCTCTTGCAATCTTTTATAGCTTTTTGTCTCTATGCAAACCGGTTTTTTCTCAACCATCTCATTTGTTATGTGGTGTACAGCCATTGCTCCAAAAGATATAGGTAGTGGAGGTTTGCAAAAATCTTCATATACCTCATCTATTTGTGTTCCTACTAAATTGGCAACTGCTACAATATAAGCTAACTGGCAAATACGATCTTGCTCTTCAGCACCTGTAGTTTCTGTATCAAGTATTACAAATTTCATGCTTTAAGACTTTTCCTAAAAAGTTTTTAACAATTTATCAAAAAATAGTTTTTACTAAGGTAAAGAGAGTCTATATATAC
>CAZGCF010000142.1:0-4298 GCA_964524095.1 uncultured Campylobacterales bacterium
AGCAGTTCAAAAAGATGGGCTTAAATATAGTGTTTCATTAACACCTAAAGAGGTTGAATCTGTCAAAAAGTATGCAATTACCCAAGCGGTCGATACAATCCGTAACCGTTTGGATCAGTTTGGTTTGGCAGAGCCTACAGTTGCCAAGCAAGGTGAAGATAAAATACTTGTTGAAGTTCCAGGCATAAAAACACCTGAGCAAGAGCAGAGAATTCGTGAATTAATTGCCAAAGCTGCACATTTGCAACTGATGGCGATAGATGAAGATCGTGCCGCAAATGTTGATAGCATGACTCCGGCAGAGGCTTCTCAATATGGTGATGTCATTTTAAAAGGGGCTCAAAATCCTAATCGCAAATATCTTGTAAAAGAGATCCCTATTTTAGATGGCTCTATGTTGACTGATGCAAGGGTTGCTTTTGATCGAAACAATCAGCCTGTCATTAACTTTACACTCAACTCCCAAGGTGCACAGATATTTGGCGATTTTACAGGCAAAAATGTTGGCAAACGTCTGGCTGTTGTACTTGATAACAGAGTCTATAGTGCTCCTGTTATTCGTGAACGCATTGGTGGCGGTAGCGGACAGATTAGTGGTGGTTTTACAGTAAAAGAGGCACATGATGTTGCTATTGCTTTAAGAAGTGGTGCTTTGCTTGCTCCTGTCTTTATGGAGGAGAAAAGAAGTGTTGGTCCAAGTCTTGGAGCTGATAGCATTAAAGCATCTATGATAGCTCTTATAGCAGGTTTTATTGCTGTTGTTATCTTTATGGTTCTCTACTACGGTATAGCAGGAGCTGTTGCAGATGTGGCATTGATAGTAAACCTCTTTTTGATTTTGGCAATTATGTCACTTTTTGGAGCAACTTTGACACTACCTGGTATGGCAGGTATAGTCTTGACAGTTGGTATGGCGGTTGATGCCAATGTTATTATCAATGAGCGTATCCGTGAACTGCTTTATGAAGGCAAAAGCATAGTAAAAGCGATAGAACAGGGGTATGCAAATGCATTTAGTGCTATTTTGGATGCCAACATTACAACTTTGATCGCGGCTGTTGTACTATATGCTTACGGAACTGGTCCTATTAAAGGGTTTGCTATTACTATGAGCATCGGTATTTTGGCATCTATGCTTACTGCTATTCTTGGAACACATGGCATTTGGCAGATGCTTGAAGATAAAATCGATAAGAATAAACTGAACCTTTGGTTTGGTATTAAAGGGGTGTAAAAATGGAACTATTTAGATATAAAAAACCGATCCCTTTGATGTCCAAGTCGAAGATATTTTTTGCTATCTCTATGGTAACTGTAGTAGCTTCTTTGCTACTCATTTTTACCAAAGGGTTTAATTACGGTATTGACTTTGCCGGTGGTACAGTTGTTCAAGTAAAATATGAAGGTAAAGCACCAATAGAAAAAGTTCGTACAGCAATCAAAACATCCAAAGTCTTTGAGGGCGCATCTGTAAACTTCTTTGGAAGCGATGATGAGATTGTCATAAAGGTTCGTACAAGCAGTAAAAAACTTGGGACTGACATAGGTGATGAGGCACGTAAACTATTGGCAGGTACTGGAAAGTTTGAGGTAAGACGTGTCGATATGGTTGGACCTAAAGTTGGTAATGAGTTGCGTGAAAAGGGTATTATGGCTCTTGTTCTTGCAATTGCTGGAATTTTGATCTATGTAAGCTTTAGGTTTGAGTGGCGTTTTGCAATAGCTTCTGTAATGGCACTTGTTCACGATGTCTCTATAGCTATGGGAGCATTGGTTCTCTTTAATGTTGAGGTTAATCTTGACATTTTAGCAGCACTTCTTACAATTTTGGGTTACTCATTGAACGATACAATTATCGTTTTTGACCGTATTAGAGAGGGGCTTACAACTGTTAAAAGCTCTAAGTTAGCTGATGTTATAGATGAGTCAGTTACAAGAACACTTTCTCGTACAACTTTAACATCTCTTACAACTTTCTTTGTTGTACTTACACTCTTCTTGATGGGTGGAGAGATTATTCACGGCTTTAGCTTTACGTTGCTGGTAGGTATTATTGTTGGTACATACAGTTCTATCTTTATTGCATCACCACTATTGATGATGATGGGATTTGATGTAGAAAATTACCGTAAAAAATTGGCAGAGAAGAGAAAACGTGAGCAAGAGAAAGAGAAGATGCGTGCTATGTATGAGCAAGGCGTTGTGTAAAATTTAGTTTTTTATTTTACATATAGAGTTTTTCATAAGGAGTGGTAAAATGGTTGATATTAATACTCTTAAAGTAGAAATAGTTGAACATTTAAAGCCACTCCAGCCTGAAAAGGTTTTACTTTTTGGTAGTTTTGCTTATGGTAAACCAAATGAGGAGAGTGATATTGATCTTTTTATCATTAAAAATTTACCAAAAGAAGAATTTAGAGACTATAAGCTTAAAATAAGAAGAAAAATTAGAAAACTCATTGAAAAATATAGAATAGGTTTTGATATTATAGTAGCTTCTGAAGATATGATAAAAGATCGTGATGACTACTTTTATCGTGTAGAGTTAGAGAAGAAGGCAAAGGTTCTTTATGAATAAAAGGGCAGCTAAAGAGTGGCTCATACTATTTTAAAGAGGAGAGATATCCTAATCCAAACTATATGCTTCCTCCTAAAGAGGAGGTTCAAGAGATTTTACTCTTTACTGAAATGCTTTTTAATAAAGTATGTAATGTTTTAGAGATAGAGAGTGATGAAGTCAAAAAGTAAAAAATTAAATGTTATTGCGATAACACTTAATTTTTTACTTTAGAAGAAAAAAAGTGAGTGAGAAGTTATGAAATATAATCCATCAGAGATCGAAAAGAAGTGGCAGAAGTTCTGGGACGAGAACAATAGTTTTGAACCGAGTGAGAGAAAGTTGCAGCCTAAAAAGTATGTGTTGAGTATGTTCCCATATCCAAGTGGGCGTATCCATATGGGGCATGTTCGTAACTATGCTATAGGTGATGCATTGGCGCGCTACTGGCGCAAGAAGGGACATAATGTGTTGCATCCAATCGGTTGGGATGCTTTTGGAATGCCAGCAGAGAATGCAGCAATTAAGAATAAGGTGCATCCAAAGAAGTGGACATATGAGAATATCGATTATATGCGTAAAGAGTTAGCAGCTCTTGGTCTATCTTTTTCTAAAGAGAGAGAGTTTGCTACCTGTGATCCACTCTATACAAAGTATGAGCAAGCCTTCTTCATAGATATGTGGGAGAAGGGGCTTGTTTATCGTAAAAAAGGGTATCTCAACTGGTGTCCGCATGATCAGACAGTGTTGGCTAATGAGCAGGTTATTGATGGGTGCTGTTGGCGATGTGATACGCCAATTGTGCAAAAAGAGATGTATCAGTACTACATCAAAATTACCGACTATGCCGATGAACTGCTTGAAGATTTGAAAAAGCTTGAAGGTGGTTGGCCAAGCCAAGTTATTGCAATGCAGAGAAACTGGATCGGTAAGAGTACTGGGCTTGAGTTTGCTTTTAAACTTGATGAAGAGAGTAGAGATAAAACGGGATGTGAAAGTTTTGAAGTCTTTACAACGCGTCCTGATACAATTTGCGGTGTCAGTTATGCCGCAGTTGCACCTGAACATCCTCTTGTTAAGGTATTGATGGAAAAAGGGCTGCTTGATGATGAAGTCAAAGCCAAAATTGAAGCGATGCAGAGAATGCCGGTGCGTGAGCGCAATATGGCAGAAAAAGAGGGTGTAGCACTTGGCATCTATGCTATCCATCCAATGACAGGCAAGAAGGTACCTATTTGGGTTGCCAACTTTGTTTTAATGGAGTATGGAAGCGGTGCTGTTATGGCAGTTCCTGCACACGATACACGTGATTACGACTTTGCTAAAAAGTATGATTTGCCAATCCAGTCAGTTGTTTTCCCAAAAGAGGGTGAACTTCCTGAAAATGAAGCCTATACAGAAGATGGTGTTCTAAAAGGGTGTGGTGAGTTTGATGGTCTCTTTGGGCAAGAGGCACGAGATGCGATTATTAAATGGTTTGAAGAGAAGGGGCTTGGTAAAAAGGTTATCAACTTCCGTCTGAAAGATTGGGGTGTAAGCCGTCAGCGGTACTGGGGTGCACCAATTCCGATGATCCACTGTCCAGAGTGTGGAGTTGTGCCTGAAAGTAAAGACAATCTTCCAGTAACACTACCTGATGATGTTGAGATAACAGGTGAAGGTAATCCACTCGATCACCATCCATCTTGGAAAGTGTGTACATGTCCAAAGTGAGGCTGTAAGGCAACACGAGAAACTGATA
>CAZGCF010000143.1:0-4292 GCA_964524095.1 uncultured Campylobacterales bacterium
GGATGCATAAACTTTTCATGATTCAAAATTACTTCATCATCAACCCGATTATAAGCAGTCATTGCCGCACCACGTTTAGCTGATCCATAAAAAGCAAAGGCTTGTACATGCTTTCCAGTTCGCGAAACAACATCCGCCAAACCTTTAGCACCTGTAACCGCACCCTGCCCTGCACGAGAGTGCCAGCGAATTTCCAACATCGATTCTCCCTTGATAATTATTGAACTTCTAAGGTAGCCTAATTGTAATCAAGCGGTTCTTAAATCAAGCTTTTTTTTCATCAATGATCTCAATTGCACTGAATACATTTTCAATAATGTGTTCACAAGAATCACTCAACTCCTCTCTTTTTCCATATCCACAAGTTAAAGCAATAGGGGTAACATTTGCAGATTTTGCAGATTGTACATCTAAAATTGTATCTCCAATCATCCAACAATCTTCATCTTTAACATTCATATACTCCAATGCTTTCAAAATAGGTTCAGGATGAGGCTTTGGATTAGTCACATCTTCTCTGCCAATTAATACCTCAAAATATTGCATAAGATTTAAATACTCTAACAACTCTTTTGAATAGCGACCTGTCTTAGTGGTAACTATACCCAAACGTGCAAACTCTACAGCTTTTTTTACTGCATCTTTAGCTCCCGGAAGCAAGTATGTCTTTTGACAACTAATCTCCCTATAGTGTTCTTTATATGCTTGAACAAATTTATCTGCCATAGACTCTTCAACTCCAAGCTGAATAAACATAACATCAAGAGGAAATCCAATTAAAGATTTAATCTTTTCTTGATTTGGTACCGATCTGTTAAACGATTTAAATGCAATAGAAAAACTCTCTAAAATTGCCTCTGTTGAGTCAATTAAAGTTCCATCAAGATCAAAAAGTATGATTGTTTTCATGGTTTTATCCAGTCAATTTGATTGTGCATAATGCCTACTACAGAAGGAATGATTGGAGAAATATTTCGATTAACAACTGTAATAGAGTCAGGTATATATAAAAATATATATGGTCTATCGTTAGCAATTATCTTAAACATTTTACGATAAATTTTTCCCACTTCAGCTAAATCTCTTCTCTTTTCAGCCTCTTCTATAAGCTCATCCACTATTGGATTTTTATACCCAACAAGATTAAAACCGCCTGGCTTATCAGATTCAGAGTGCCATAGTGCATATGCATCAGGTATAAGCCCTAAACCCCACCCCAGTAAAATTACTTCAAATCGTCTTGGAGTAACTACAGTATTTAAGAAAGCCTGCCACTCCATTGCTCTTATTTTTACCTTTATACCAACTTTGCTCAATTGGTACTGAATAATCTGAGCCGCATAGAGTCTTGTACTGTTGTTTGCATTTGTTGATATTGTAAACTCCAAAGGGTGGTTTTGATCATAACCAGCCTCTTTAAGAAGCTTTTTTGCTTTATGAAGATTAAACTCACTTCTTAATTCTTCTTTGGGGTATGCAAAAGTACCAGGCATAAAAGGTCCATAACAGATTTGTCCATATGAGAAAAATAGTATTTTTATAATCTGCTCTTTATCAATTGCTAAATCTATAGCCTCTCTTACTCTTTTATCTTTGAATTTATCAAGGTTTAAATTGAATCCTAAATAGGTATAACCGTGTCCAGGTAAACGAACTGTTTTATAGTACTCTTTAAACTCTTTATCAATCTGTTTTTTAATTTGTAGTGGTGAGAGTGAACCAATATCTAACTTATGTGCTTTAAGCATTAAAAATTGAGTTGCTGGATCAGGAATAAAGTGGTAATGGATCTTTTCAATATTTGGAGTATGATCAAAATAGTCTCTATTTGCAACTAAAATAATATCACCCGAGTTAGTTACACTCTTTAAGATATATGGACCTGTACCTATGGGGTTTCTATTTAGTTTTGAAGTCATGGGATCTTCTACTTTCTCCCATAAATGTTTAGGCAAAATGCCAATCATCCAGATAGAGAGAGCTTTATAGTAGGGTGTTTTATATGTTACCTCTATGGTATATTTATCTACTGCTCGTACAGATTTAACATATCTAAAATCACTACTATAGGGTGTAAAAATCTTTGGTGAACGCAAAAGGTTATAAGTAAAGAGTACATCATCAGCAGAGAAAGGGTAACCATCATGCCAAACTACATCTCTTCTAAGTTTAAATATAAGATGAGTATCATCTTTAAAGTGGTAAGACTCAGCTAGATCACCAACAATTTTAGCAGATTTATCAAACTTTACTAAACCATTAAAGATCCAATTGGTAATCTCACCACTAGCACTATCTAGAGCTAGTAGTGGATTAATTCGGCTAGGATTTGCTCCTATACTTAAATGAAGTGTTGAAGATAGTGCTATTAAAGGTATTAATAGAATTAAAAATCGTATCATTTACGATATGGCACAAGTGGTTTATCGTGTGACTTCCAATTAACAATACCACCTTTTAGATGATAAACCTTTTTAAAGCCTAGCTTTTCTGAAAGAAAATTACCTACAATACCAGTTCTTCTTGATGATCTACAAACCAATATAAAAGGTTTCTCTTTATCAATGCCAAGTTTTTTAAGCTCAGTAACAAACTGATCTATATTATAGCTTCCATCAGTATGGAAAAACTCTATTGTATTACTACCCTTTATTATACCTGTCTCTTTCCACTCAGGTTCAGTTCTTATATCAACTACAGGAGTACCACTATTTAGCATCTTTTCAAAAGTGGCAATATCTAGATCTTTCACTTCTGCAAAGAGAAGATATGGTAAGAAAAGTAGAAATGTTATTAATTTTTTCATTTTGAAGCTCCTCCCGGGTAACCCGGGAAAAAGATTAACGTTTAGAGAACTGAGGACTTCTACGAGCTTTATGTTTACCATACTTTTTACGCTCAACTACACGAGAGTCACGTGTAAGAAGTCCATGAGGTTTAAGTATTTTTCTAAACTCTTCATCATAAGCAACAAGTGCTTTTGAGATTCCATGTTTTAATGCATCTGCTTGCGCAGAGTATCCGCCACCAAGTGTCTGAGCTACAATATCAACGCTTGCTTCTTGTTTAGTTAAAAGTAGAGGCTGCATAACTTTTCTTTTTATAGCTTCATGTCCGCCTAGCCACTCATCAAGACCCATACCGTTGATTGTCATCTTTCCGCTTCCTGGCTTTAACCAAACCTTAGCGACAGATGTTTTTCGTTTTCCTGTTGCATAAACGTTTGCCATCTTATTTTTCCTTTGCTTTTACTTGTGCTGTGTGCGGATGCTCGCTACCTGCATAAACACGAAGCTTTTTAAGCATAGCTCGTCCCAACTTAGTTTTTGGAAGCATGCCGCGAGTTGCAAGTTTAAATAGTTTTTCTGGGTTCTTTTGCACCAACTCGCCTAGCTTTTCACTTTTTACACTACCGAAGTAACCACTATGTCTATGGTACTGTTTGTCTTCAAGTTTATTAGTGCCACTAAACTTTACTTTAGAAGCATTAATAACAACAACATGATCGCCACAATCTACATGTGGTGTAAAATAAGGTTTATGTTTTCCACGAAGATAGGTTGCAATCTCTGTAACCAATCGTCCGAATGTTTTTCCTTCTGCATCAATTACGATCCAGTCACGCTCTACTTGAGCACTGTTTACCATCTTTGTCATTTTCATGGTAGCTTGACCTTTTAAAAGATTTGAACGAAGGGATTGTAGGGTATTATAGCTTAGAGCCTGCTTAATTTAAGAGGCTTTTAAGCATAGAAGATCTTTATTTGACAAAAGTTTTATAAGTTTTATATCCTATATCTTCACCTATTTTTACTTTTACTTCAATATTCCATCGTCCTCCACTCTTTAATTGAAACTCTTCACTTTCATAATTACTATCTTTTAGCCTAAAATTTTTTAGATGAATATCATATTGTGAAGTAGTTTGTCTTGTAACTATAGCTACAATTTCACCATTTTTGACGATATTTCCATCTTTATCTTTTATATTTAAAACTACTCTATTTTTTCCAATATGAAGAATATTTTTATTAAAATTGATCACATATTTAGAATCGAACTTTTTTTGCATAGCCATTATCTTATTTATATTGTCATCAACTTCTTGATAACTCATCATATAGCTTCTATCCAACTGAACAGGATTACTAATTGCTACTTTAATCGTCCATATCCCCAGTACAACAACAGTAAGAATCATACCAAGAATAGCATATGGCCAATAGTTAATCTCACTATTTTTATCTTCTTGCATACTTTTTCCTCTTTGCTATTAATTTGAATATTACAAA
>CAZGCF010000144.1:0-4282 GCA_964524095.1 uncultured Campylobacterales bacterium
TATATAAAGGAATGAAACAGTTTCCAGTTGTTGTGCGAGGAGATTACCTAAGAAAGAATCTTGATGAACTTTATTTAGTTGGTCAAAAAGGTGAACCGATTGCTTTGTCAGAAGTGGTTACTATTGTTCGTAGCAGTGGTCCTGTTGAAATTAAACATGAGCATGCACGTAGATTTGTATCTATACAGACTAATGTTACAGGCATAGACCTTGTTACATTTGTAGAACATCTCAAGGCAAACATTGCAAAAGAGATCAAACTTCCGGCAGGCTACTCCATAACATATGGAGGACAGTTTAAAAATCAGCAAGCTACAATGCAGCGTTTGTCTATAGTTGTTCCGATTGCATTGGTTCTTATATTTATGATTTTATATATGACTTTTAAGTCTATTTTACAGAGTGTCATTATTTTTACAACTATTCCTCTTGCAATGATGGGAGGAATATTTGGACTATATGTTACTGAGAGTTACTTGTCGGTTCCTGCATCTGTTGGGTTTATTGCCTTGCTTGGTATTGCAGTATTGAATGGTGTCGTTATGATAAGTTACTTCAATGAATTGGCAAGATCTCTTCCTATAAAAGAGGTTGTTATAGAGGGAGCAAAAAGAAGGTTACGACCTGTACTTATGACTGCTACTATTGCGGCTCTCTCATTAGTACCTATGCTCTATGCAACAGGACCTGGCTCTGAGATTCAAAAGCCACTAGCAATAGTTGTAATTTTTGGTCTTGTCTCTTCTACAGCTCTTACACTTCTTCTTCTGCCGATGCTCTATCGTAGATTTATGAAAGATCGTTGAGTATTTTAAATGAGACTAAAGTCTGTCCCCTCTTATTTGGGGATAGGACTTTAGTCCAATATAGTATAGTTTCATCTTTTTAGTTCCAAAATTAGATAAGTTCTAAACTTTTTTATAGCTCTGTAACATTGCTATTGCTATACTCCCATTCAAGCTGAACATCAGGCCTGAAACAGCTTTAAAAATATATTTTAATAGGAGTAGAAATGAAAATAGCATTAGCTCTGCTTATGCCTATACTTATGTTTGCTCACGATATCTGGATCGAAAAAGATGGGCAAAGCTGGACTCTTCACTATGGTCATTTGCATCTTACAAAAGAGCATGGTGGTAGAAAAGTTATGCCTTACGATCCAAAATCTGTAATCAATGTAAAATGTATGAATAGCGGTAAAGTTATAAAACCGCAGGTAAATGAGAGTTACCCTTTTGTTGTAAAAGGGGAGTGTGATGAACTATTTATATTGATGGATAACGGCTACTTTACCAAAACACCTTATGGAACAAAACATCTTCCAAAAGATGAAGTAAAAATGGCTATTAAGAGTTGGCGAAGTTTTGAGAGTGTTAAGAGAGTAGAGAAAAACTTTAAAAAGCCAATATCTGACGATCTTGAGATTGTTCTGCTTAAAAAACCTGAAAGTGTAGGAGAGAAGGCTAGATTGCAACTATTTTACCACTCAAAGCCTGTTAAAGATGTTGTTGTAGCTTATGATGACAAGGTGAGAGGAACAACAGATGAGGATGGGAAGATAAATATACGCATTAGACATAGCGGTCTTCAAAACATAAAAGCAACACTTCGTGAAGCTTGTGGTAATGGAAAGTGTGATGAGATAGTTCATACAACTGCACTCAATTTTGAGGTAAAAGAATGAGAGTTTTAACAGTTTTGTTATTTGCAATGATCTCACTATTTGCACATGACCTTCATCATAAGGTCATTTACAACAGTGCTGTAGTTGTAGCTTTTTCATTCAATGGTTCAGAAGATTTTTCATACAAGCCGTATGAAGTATATGCTCCCAAAAGTGAGATCCCATTTGCAGTTGGAAGAACTGACAAATATTCTCGTGTCATTTTTTTACCTGATCAAAAGGGTGAGTGGGTTGTTAAAGTTATGAGTGAAGATGGTCATGGAGCTGTTGTAAAAGTTGCTGTCGATAAAGATATGAAGGTAGAAGATGGCTCTCAAACGCTTTATGAAAAGTTTGGGAAAATGTTTGTAGGTATTGCACTGATTATAGCTATTTTTACTCTATTATCATTTATAAAGAAGAGGAGAGATTAATTATGAAACGAATACTTTTTGGATCACTACTACTATCATCTGCACTATATGCACATCATGGTGTTGCATCTATTGGTGTAGCAGGATTGGAAGGACCTGGAGCGCCAATAGAGACTACAGCTTCTACACCGCTACCTGAAGGAAAGTATCTTGGATATATGAAGGTTGATTATGTAAATTTTAAGACTTTCACTGCTGCCCGTGATGATGAGATGAAAAGACATAACTACTGGATGTATGGACTTGGGTATGGATTTACATCATATTTTAGCGGTTATATTTTTGCACCTTACTATGTTAAAACTTTTGACAATGGTGAAGAGACAAGCGGTTTTCATGATATTAACCTAATGGGCGTATTAGGGTTTGCTTATGATGATGGTTTTAAACTTGTACCAAAAAAAGAGAGCTTAGATGATATGGAAGATTGGCACTTTAGCACATTTTTCAATGTCTCACTGCCAACAGGAAGTCCATCTCAAAAGAGAAGTGACGGAACATACTTTGATCCAAGTGTTCAACTTAGCTTTGGTAAACCATCTTTTATGCTTGGAATGAGTGCTACAAAGTGGTTTGGTAATAGATGGACATTTATAGCCGATACTTCATACAATACATTTTTAGAATATACTTACCCAGACGGTACAAGTGTAAAGTATGCTGATGAAATAAGGCTAAATACAGCCCTTACTTATAGACTATATACAAATGCAGAGAGTAAATTTCGAGTCGATTTTAATATAGAGGCTAACTACCTTAATTTAGGACGTGATAAAGTTAATGGAGTTTACGAGAGTGCTACCGGCGGTCATATTTTATATGATACAATTGGCTTTCGCATATATAAAGGAAGCATTAGTGCAGGGTTTGGGCTCAAAACTCCTATGTGGACAGATTTGAATGAAGAGAGCGAACAACAGGGTGCTGAGGGAAAAGAGGATTATAGAGCACTCTTTACTTTTTCGACACTATTTTAATTAAGTAGGTAAACAATGCATATTCCTGACGGATTTATATCACCGCAGACATATATACCGGTTATGGGCGTAACGGCAGCACTTTGGTATATGGCATTTAAAAAAGCTAAATTGGAGAGTGATCAGATATCATTTCTTGCTGTACTTTCAGCACTTAGTTTTGTACTTATGCTAATTACTATACCACTGCCTGGAGGGACATCAGCACACTTAAGTGGAGTTGCACTGATTGCACTTCTTTTCTCTCCATATTTAGCTTTTGGTGCAATCTCAATGGTTATAGTCATTGAAGCACTCTTTTTTGGAGAGGGTGGTGTTACTACACTTGGCATAAATGTATTGGCTATTGCATTTATAGGGAGTTTTTCAGCTTACTATACTTTCAATTCTTTAAAAAGGGTGAATGAAACTTTTGCTATATTTAGTGCAGGATGGATAGGTGTTAATGCTCCTGCACTCTTTGTAGCCTTTATTTTGGGTATTCAACCTATTATAGCTTCATCTGCAGGAGAGCCACTCTTTTTTCCATTTGATCTTAAAACGACAACTATTGCACTAATGGTTCCTCACTCAATGATTGGGATTATAGAGGGTATTGTAACTGTTGTGCTATATAGGTATCTAAAAAAGAATTTTAAGATGGTGTTTGATGAAGATAAATAGAGAACAAGTTATACTTCTATTCTATCTATTGGCATTGGTTCTGTTTACATCTATACATGAACCGATGCTACTGTTGCTGGCACTGGTTACTCTCTTTTTGATAGCTGGAAAGTCATTTTTCTATCTCTTTAAAAAGACACTAAAGAGTCTATTTGTAACGCTTGTTGTAGTCTCTCTTTCATATCTTACAATGGGTCTTTTTAAAAAGATTGATCCAAATTTTCTGATTTTACTTAACCTTCGTGTTGTTTTGCTTACATTTATGACTTTTCTTATGCTTGAGAGGGTAAATCTTTTTAAAGCTCTCTCTTTTTCAAAACAGCTTAGTGCTCTTGTTGCCATAGCATTTTCACAAATGACAATATTTAGAAGGACATTTACAGAGTTTAAAATGGGGTATTCATCTCGTACAGTCAAACCAACTTTTTCAACGTGGCTAATATCGCTTAAAGCGGCACTACTATACTTTTTATACAAAACACTTCATACATCAAATGAGATTACCAATGGAATGAAGAGTAGAGGATTTTTTATTGATTGAGTTA
>CAZGCF010000145.1:0-4267 GCA_964524095.1 uncultured Campylobacterales bacterium
AGTTGAGACTATATTTTTATAAATTGTTGTAATATGCTTCAGCTTCATCTTTATAATAGAAAAGCCAATATAACGCTCCATCTTGAAAAGATTTTAAAATTATGTAATCATCTGTTTTATCAATATAGTATGCTATAGGATCACCGCTACCAAAAATTATTTTTGCTCCATCAATAGTTACTGTTTCATTAGTTCCAGAATCCGTATTGCTATAAGCCTCCCAATTATCACTAGTTGCATCTGCATTAAATGTTATTTTGCCATATTCTTTACCATCTGGTCTTTTTTCAACATAGTAGAATGTTTTATTGGCTAATAACCCTTTTAAATCAACACTCTGTAAACTATTGTAGTATGCTTGAGCTTTATCTTGGTTGAAGTATAGTCTAACTATTGTACCATCACTTGGATCTAAAAAGAGTAAAAAGTCTTTTTTAAAATCTAAAAATTTTATCTCTATATTTTCACTACCTTTAGTAAAAGAGAGTTTGTCACCATCTATTATAGTTAAGTTAGATGTGTCAATTTTGTTGCCATCTTTGTCTGAAATGGTAATAGAGTCTGCATCAGAGTTGATAGTGAGCGTAAGAATCTCTGTTGTATAGTTTCCACCCTCTTCATAAACTGAAGTTGCATAAAAACTTTTACCAGCTAACATATATTTAAATTCACTTTTTGTTGTTTCTTCAAGGTGAGATTCTACTTCTTCTAATGTCATTGCATGACCATTATACTCATTTATATTATTTAAATAGGTATTAACTATAGTACCAAGTTCATCTATCTCTGGAATTTCAGTTATCTTATCTTTTATTGCTGTTTTTATTTCATCTATGATTTGAATACCATTGCTAGGATCTCCATCTTTATCAAGTGTTTGTAAAAAAGCCGCTACAGTGGTATTATCTTCTATAATCTTTATCTCATCTGCTACTAAATCATCTTTCTCTACTTTTCTTAATGTTACACCATTAAGAGTGAAAACACAATCTTGCCCATATTCGAAAGTGAATTTACCATTCTCATCGGTTACTCCATTTTGGCTACCGCACTTATATTCAGCACCTTGAACAGCAGAATCAACATAGTAACCTGTTCCTGTTACTGTAGTGCTTGTTGAGTCGCTACTGCTACTTCCACACCCGCTTAACAATGCTATAATCGCTGTACAAGCTAATGCAACTGGTAACTTTTTCATAAATACCTCCTTTGCTGAGCTTATAACTATAATATAACTATCAATCTTAAAATAATATAAAACAGTAAATATTGCTCTATAATGTTAATATTTTATGTGAAAATTGATAATAGTCTTTGAGGAAAAATGAATAGTTTCTAATTATTTAATAAAAAGTAACTAATAATTACTATAGTAAAATTTAAAATTTGTAGTACCAAAATCCTCTCTCCATTCTTTGTGGAGAGAGTGTAAATAGAAGAGTTAAGAAGTATTTAGGATTTCTCTATTAATCTTTATAGTTTGCCATAGAGTTTTCTAAAAGTTTAACAGCTTCATCTTTACCTTGAAACTCTTTTACTTTAACCCATTTGTTTGGCTCAAGCATTTTGTATGTCTCAAAGAAGTTTTTGATCTTGTTTAGTGTTGCTTTTGGAAGATCTTCATAGCTTTCAATTCCATCATAAGATGGGTCTATTTTGCTTACAGGAACAGCAAGAAGTTTTTCATCCATACCTGCTTCATCTTCCATAATGAGTACACCGATCAAACGACATTTAATAACTGAACCAGCTTGAACAGGGTAGTCATTAAGAACCAAAATATCAATAGGATCGCCATCATCTGCCAATGTATTTGGAACAAAACCATAGTTTGCAGGGTAGAACATTGCAGAGTAGAGAACTCTATCAACAACAACAGCACCGCTATCTTTGTCAAGCTCATATTTAATGTTTGATCCGTAAGGAATTTCGATCAAAGCATTAACTTTGTCAGGGCATTCGCCACTACCAATTTTTGAAATATCCATAACTATTTTCTCCTTGAAAAGGTTGTATTATGATATTTTACCGAAAGTGAGATGAAAATCAATTCAAACTCTATGATATAATTTAGTATGCAAAATTTTTATCTAACTGATCTTGATAAAACTTTTCTACGAACAGATTTAAGTGTGAGTGATTTTAGTCGTAATATATGGAATAGTGCAGTCTCAAATGGAGTAAAACTCTCTGTAGCAACTGCAAGAAGTTATACAGGAGTTTGTAAGCTTCTTAAAGGGTTGCATTTAAAAGAGCCACTAATAGTTTTAGATGGTGTAATGATTACATCTGCTGATGGTGATACTATTCACGTTAGTGCATTAGGGCGTGATATTGGTGATGAGATCATAGAGATAGGCAGACAGCAAGCAGATCTTTTTCCTCTACTTGTTGGGCTTGATAGTAATGGAGTAGAGAGATTTATCTATCCTAAACGAAGAAACAGCTATCAAGAGGAGTTGTTAAGAACATACCATAATGATCGCAGACTTCTTGATGCAGATCCATTAAGGGCAATGGAGAAAAATCTCAAAATTGTCTATATGGAGAGTGAAGAGGTAACTGCCCAAATAGAGTTGGCTCTAAAAGAGAAGTTTAAAGATGAGATAGAGATTAAGAGATCTAAAGATCCATATATGGATTGTTGGTTTATGACTGTAATGCATGCAGAAGGTGACAAAGCTCATGCACTAAGAAAACTTGAAGAGATAGAGGGTGTCAATAGAGAGCATACTACTGTATTTGGTGACAGTCACAATGATTTGGGTCTCTTTTCTTCTGCCGGACGAAAGATCGCTGTTGCTAATGCTATAGATGAACTAAAAGCTGTAGCAGATATAGTACTACCTTGGACAAATGATGAAGATGCAGTAGCAAGGTTTTTAAAAGATGATCTTCATATAAAATCGTAAGTAAGGGTTGTTTCAATCTCAGGAAATTTTGTTTCAAGTATGGTTTCTATCTTCTCAATTTTAGAGATTGCACTCTGCTCATCTTGAGTTAGAAAAGAGATGGCAATCTCTGCCTCTTTGGGGTATTCGCCTGAAATATCAAGAATTGAGCAGTTTAATCTGCTTAAACGATCTTTTATAGAGTTGATTATAGCGCGTCGTCCCTTTTTTGAAGAGACGAAAGGTAGATCAACTCTTAGGTTTGCATATGTCAGGGTCATTATGTCTGTCTCCATCTACCCAGACAATCTTCTCTCTCTTCATAAACTCTATGAATTTTTTATACCACTCTTCTACTAAAACACTATCTTTACTACACAGGCTAATAACAGCTATTCGTCTATTTCCACAAAAAGCTGGCAGTGATGATAGTTCAATCTCTTTAGGAACCTTATGCATCATCTCTATTAAATCATTTTCACTTACCAATGCTGTAAAGGTTTTTCTGCAAATGGGTTTAGTTTCGTCTAAAATTTTAGATAGAGCCTGTTTTATCATAGGGTGAGCCATCTGTGGAAATCCGGGAACAAAGAAGAATCGATCTTCAAGACTAAATCCGGGTACATTATTTACAGGATTGTCGAGTAAATCTGCATTTTCAGGGAGTTCAGCCATAAGTATGCGGTGAGGGTAGGCAGAGTCTCCAAATTGATCTAAAATAAGCTTTTTTGCCTCTTGATGTGTTGTAAGCGGTTTACCTGTAAAGACTTTTGCGGCTATCTCTCTTGTTAAATCATCTGGAGTAGATCCAATCCCTCCAAAACTGAACATTATGCTTTTTGGATCATTTTTGATGAGAGTAAAAACATTCTCTATGAGTTGTCTCTTATCTTCTATAATAAATGAGGCTGAGAGCTTCTCTCCAAGAGCTGTAAGCTCTGTAGAGAGAAAGTCGAAGTGTCTATCTTTTCTGCGACGGTTTAATATTTCAGATCCAATTATGACCTGGTAAAAGTTCATTAGATTTTACTTTTAATAAAGCTTTCCATCTCATCAACAATCTCTTCGATTGTTCTTTCACCATTTATTACATGAAGAAGGTTTTTCTCTTTATAGAAGTTTCTAATTTCATCAATTGGTTCAGTATAAACTTTCATACGGTTTTTGAATACCTCTTCATTATCATCTGCACCTCTTGCTCTACCTAAAACACGCTCTTTTGCTACCTCTTCACTTACGTCAACTTCTATTACAGATTTTAGTTCAACATCTGATTCATCTTTTAATATCTTATCGAGTGCTTCCATCTGCTCAACACTACGAGGAAAACCATCAATTAAAATAACAGGTTTGTCACTCTTTTTAATAGCACTTAC
>CAZGCF010000146.1:0-4264 GCA_964524095.1 uncultured Campylobacterales bacterium
GCCGCCTCACTATTTGCCGCTTAATTACACTCTTCGCACACAACAAAAGTACCTTCACCACTCTCAGCCAAAACCATAATCTCTTTACTTCCTTCACCGCCAATTGCCCCACTATCAGCCTCAACTACTCTAAAATCGAGACCCATACGAGTAAATATCTTCTTATAAGTCTCTTCCATTAAATTAAATTCTCTGACCATATCTTCATAAGAGTCGTGAAAACTGTAACCATCTTTCATAATAAATTCGCGACCACGCATTAAGCCAAATCTAGGTCTTGCCTCATCACGAAATTTCAAATTGATTTGGTAAAGATTTAAAGGAAGCTGTTTATAGCTATTTACAAACTGTTTTGCAAGCTCAACCATCATCTCTTCATGTGTTGGTCCCAAAACAAACTCATTTGATTTCCTATCTTTAAAACGTAAAAGCTCTGCACCATACTTTTCATAACGCCCACTCTTTTCCCAAAGTTCAGATGGTGTTACAAATCCAAGCTGAACCTCTTGACAACCGGCACTATCAAGCTCATCTTTTATAATTGATCTAACTTTATCCAAAACTTTTTTTCCAAGCGGAAGAAAATCATATACACCACTAGCTACCTGATATATAAATCCACCTCTAACTAAATAGATATGACTAGGAAGTAGAGCATCTTTTGGTGCCTCTTTAAGTGTTGGAGCTAAAAGTTTTGAAAACTTCATCTTACATCATCCTTCATAATAAATTCACACTTATATTTATCCATCATCTTTATTTCAGTATCTATGTTAAATACATACTTCATAGCCTCAATTACAGTATCTGCACGCGGTTGTTCTGCTACTTCTTTTAACTGTTTTGTAGGTGTATGTAAAAAGTTATTGAATGCATTATGAACAAGCTTTTCTACATTCTTTCTTGTTTCAGGAGGTATAAACCCTTTTTTTACAGCTCTTTCAATCTCTTTAATTGCAGACTCTTTTGCCATCTTTCTAATATCTTTAATCAATGGATCGATCATCAATGTTTGAAGCCATCTAAAAAAATCCATTGTATAGCGTCCTACTATCTCATACGCTTTTCTTGCCTGCTCTCTACGCATAGAGAGATTTGTATTTACAATCTCCTGAAGATCATCTACTGCATATATATGAATATTATCACTACAACTAACCTCAATATCTCTAGGTACAGCTAGATCAAACCAGAAACGTTCAAACTGAGACTCCTCTACCATCTCATCAGTAATAATTGCATGTGGTGCACCAGTAGCACTAAAGAGGAGTCTGTATCTGTTTAAATATTCTGGCAAAGCGTGAAAAGGCTCTACATCAATTCTCTCTCCAATACTTTTGGCAATATTTTTTGCTCTCTCCATAGAACGATTAAAGATTATAACGTTACAACCACTAGCAACTAAATGTTTGGCGACAATCTCACTCATCTCACCAGCACCAACTACCAATCCTGTATATCCGCCAAGATTTCCACCCATAACCTCTTTTGCCTGCGAGACAGCGGCACTAGCAACTGAAACAGGACTTTTTGATATGCTTGTACAGTTTCTAACTTCTGCGGCACACTTAAAAGCAAAATGGATGAGTCTAGAGAGCTTTTGAGAGCAAAATCCATTCTCATATGCAAAACGAAATGCATCTTTAAGCTGTCCAGCAATCTGTGTCTCTCCAACAACAAGACTATCTAAAGATGAAGCTACTGCAAAGACATGATGTACAGCACCCTCATCTTCGTAAACATCAGCTCGACCTTCAAGCTCTTCAATTGAGAGTCCACTATGTAAATGGAGAGTTTCAAATACTGAATGTAGTGCTTCAGAAGGGTTTGATGTACTTATAATAAACTCAACACGGTTACAAGTTGAAAGCAAGATAGCCTCATTTACACTCTTTACACCTAAAATCTTTTCTAATGATTTTCTCTTCTGTTCATCATTAGAAAATGCCAACTTTTCGCGTACTGCAATATCAGTATTTTTATGTGAATAACTTACAACAATATATTGCATTAAAAATCCCTTTCAATCATAGCAGTAACAATATCAGCTAGAGCATTCTCACCTTCGCCCTCCATAAGAGCTACTGCTTCATATCCTAACTTTTTTGCATATATAAAAGCTTTTTCCAATACACCACTATCTTCCATCACTTTACGTATCCATACCTTTTGATCTTCGCTAAGTTTTACACCATGTAAACTTTTAAGTCTCTGCTTACCCTCTTCATCTAAAAGATCATAAAGATAGATATATGGCAAAGTTGTTTTACCCTCTTCAAAATCTGCCATTGCAGGTTTTCCAAGCTGTTCAGAGGTACTTGTTATATCAAGAATATCATCTATTATCTGAAATGCAATCCCAAGATTTCGACCATAAATAGCATAAATATCTGCATCTTTTCCAGCCAACATTGCCGCCGATGATGCACTAGCTTCAATAAGTGCAGCTGTTTTTTGATAGATCATCTGCATATATGCATCAAGATCGGGATTAAATTTATCTGAAAGTCTCACATCCATAAGCTCACCAATACTCAATTTAGTAACTGCACTTGCGATAGTAGATGAGATCTCTTTATTAAAAGAGGTAAGCTCTTCAAAGCCTTTTGAGTAGAGAATATCTCCCATCATTACAGCCTGTTTGCTTCCTTCAGTTGCATTCAATGACTTTACACCTCTTCTTGTCATTGCCTCATCTATAACATCATCATGAAGTAAACTAGCGGCGTGTATCATCTCTATAATAGCGGCTAGCTTGATAGAGTCATCACTTATTCCTGCAACCTTTAAAACAAGTTTTGCTCTTAATCTCTTACCTTTAGGTAGCAAAGAAAAAAGCTCTTTTATAGTTTTATTTTCCAATTCATCTACCCAAGCTACCATCTGTGATTCAACACGTTCAAGCATTATCTACTGTCCTTGTTTAAAATAAATCTCACTATTATTAAATGTTTGCATTAACAGATCAAACCAAGCCTCTCTCTTTTTCTCATCAAATGCTTTAAAAACCAAAACTGCATAAGGATCCTCAAGAGGTTTATATAAGGCATCTTTTGGCTTTGGAAAAAGATCAAATTTAAATGAGTCGCGATGATAAACCAAATATAATAGTGGCTGAAACCTTCTTCTATCATATGAAATATGCATAACAAGTCCGCCATTTATATATAGTGTCCATCTAAAAGCCAACTTATGAATATTTCCACCATTACGCTCTATTATCTCAATATGTTGAACTTGATCTTTTTTCAAAACAAAACTTAAACTGTGAGTCCACCAACCTGGTGGAAGCTCTGCATAAAGTAGAGTTACAAAGAGAGTAACCCATACAAAAATTTTACTCATTTTGAGTCAAAATATTGGCTGTCAACTCAATATATTTGCTTATTTTAGAGTTGTCTAACTCACCAGATTGAGTAACTGCACGAGTTTTTATCTCTCGTTCAATAGTATCCTCATCTAAATGCTCTTCTAACATCATCTCAAGAAGACATACCCTCTCTACAAGTTTATCAAGCTCAATCTCAACTAAATTACGATTTGCATTATATACAATATCGAAAAATTTCTTTTTAGGTGTTCCACCTGAAAAGATATCCTCTTCATCTTCAAATAGCACAATTTCCCCCTTTGTTTTGAATTGCTGTAAAAGCATCTATTATAACATGCTTACCTTAGAATCTATAAAACTCAATTAGCCCCATTTATTAGTTTAAATATAATTGTTAAATATATTCTTAATTTTAAAAATGTAAATTTTTACATAATTCTTCTTAAATTTTTATACGATACAGAACCGAATAGAGAAGTGGTACGTAATATAGATTCAAAATTGTTGCCCAAATTAAACCAAATCCAAGAGTAACTGCCATTGGTTGTAAAATTAGCGCTTGACCAGATGCAAAAAATATTAGACTTGACAAACCTAAAACTGTTGTTAATGATGTAAGCAAAATTGGACGAAGTCTGAGTTTTGCCCTCTCAAGTAGTTCATCCAATGTTTTTGATTTTTTTATAAAATCGATCATTATAAGTCCATCATTTACAACAACACCACAAAGCCCTACTATACCAATAAGACTTGGCATAGTAAGATTTAACCCCATAATTTTATGCCCAATTAAAACACCTAAAATAGATAGAGGTATAGTTGACAGAGTTATAAGAGGCAAAGCAATTGAGTCAAACATCCAAACAAGTGCAACAAATATTAGAAATATTGCTATAACAGCTGAACGTATTATTTCACTTGTAACTCTTCTAT
>CAZGCF010000147.1:0-4223 GCA_964524095.1 uncultured Campylobacterales bacterium
GGGTTTACTAACATTTTATAGTTTAAGTTTTACAATTTTATACTAAAATTTTACTAATTGATTTTTAAAAGATTAAATTTATATGTCTATTTTTTGGGAAAAAAATATAGTTGGATCACATGGAAAAAGTTGACGGTTTTTAGTAATTTGAATAAAAAATAAAATTTTAGATACAATTTCAAAGCTATAATGGTTTTGGTTGTCTATATGTTTTGCTTCTTGGAACAGCACTATTTAGGAGTGAGGGTGGGAGTGTTGATTTTAAGGAGCTTCAGTGATAAAAATTGCCATATTAATTTTAAAATTACTGATAGTAGCTCTCCAGCTTATATAAGAGCTACTGAAATAAATATATAGCAACCAATTAGTAGCAGTACACGGTTAAACGGTCGTGGGAGAGGATGGCAGTCCTCATAGGCAACCACTGCTATTTAATCCGTGTTTCTGCTACCATTATAGCATAATTTTTAAAAATGATAAGTTTATCCCTTAGATAAACTTATCTATAAAAGAGTAACGGATAACACGGATAAGTCGGATAACTCCTATTTTAGGGATTTCTCTAAATTGGATAAGTGCGGACAAGTGCGGATAAGTGAGGATAAATTTAATAATTATGAATATGAGCAAGATGATTACAGAAAAATAGATATGCCAGTTCCAATATAATAGGAGAAGAACAATGAAATGGGTAAAAATTGGACAAATACAAGATCATATATCTATTAGCGAACAAAAGGTTAGAGAGTTAGTTAAAAATGGAGTTTTTGTAGAAGGTAAGCATTTTGTAAGAAATAAACATATTAAACATCTTTTATTTAATTTAGAGGAGATTGAAAAGTGGTTGCTACAAGATGTATATTCAAGCACACCAAAAGATATTCAAAATATTGTGGACAAGATAGTAGTATAATTCTTTTGACAGTTTATGGTGACTCAAGATAAGGAGTTACCAGATGGCAAGTGTTTATGCACGAAAAGGCATCTTACAAATAAAGTTTAAAACAAAAGATGGTTGGAAGCAAAAAAGCACTGGTTTAAAAGATACACCAGAGAATCGTCAAATAGTGCTTAATCAGCTTATTCCAGCACTTGAATTTAAACTAAAAGAGAAAGAAAAGGCTAAAAAGATTGATTTTGAGCCTTTTGATAAATTTGCTAATCTTTATCTACTTGGCAAAGAGGATTTGAAAACATACTTTGAAATCCAAAGCCGGGTAAAAAAGATTTGTGCGTTCTTTCAAAACAGAGACATAAGAAGCATTAAAGTATCAGAGCTAAGAGCTTGGATAGCACAATTTAACGTATCATCAAAAACAGTTAAATCATATATTACAGATTGCAGGGGTATTTTTGATATTGCCATACAAGAAGAGGTTCTAAGCAAAAACCCTTTTGTTCATATCAAATCAAAAAAGAGTGCTAGTGAAGAAAAAGAGGATATTCAACCTTTTACAGCTGAAGAGGTTGAAATAATCCTAGAAACAGCACCAATACCCCTTAAAAACTTTTTGGCAATAGGTTTTTATACCGGAATGAGATCTGGTGAGATATTGGGCTTACAAGTATCTGATATAGATTTTACATCTAACATTATATCAGTTAAAAGAAGTATATCAAAAGGTATTATATCAACACCTAAAACTGAAAATAGTGTTAGAGATGTACCGCTTTTTAATGTACTGAAGCCATATATTGAAAGCCAAATGCAATTGGCTAGAAAAGATAGAAGCCTATTTCTATTTTCAAAAAATGGCGAACATTTATATTCAGTGGATAGCATAAGAGGAAAAAAGCCTTATGGTGCTTGGTATAAGTTGCTTAAAGAGCTTAATATACCTTATCGTAAGATATACAATACAAGGCATACATTTATTACAGCTATGTTAAAAACAGGACAATTAAGCGTTTTAGAGATAGCACAAATAGTAGGGCATACAAATTCAAAAATGATTTTTAAAAACTATGCGAGATTCATCAAGGGTGAACACCTTAAAATTAGCAGTAATTTTGACCCGTTTGGACGTGGTGACACACGTGGTGACATTCTTGGTGACACTTATAAATCTAATGTTTCTTGAAAAGTCTTTGAAAGCACGTTGTTTAGGGAGTTTTAATTGGTTGCGGGAGAGGGATTTGAACCCCCGACCTTCGGGTTATGAGCCCGACGAGCTACCAAACTGCTCTATCCCGCGATAGAAGATTAAAGTGGATGGGGTAGAGGGATTCGAACCCCCGAATGGCAGGACCAAAACCTGCTGCCTTACCGCTTGGCGATACCCCAATCGGTTTCTTAAAGCTTATTGCTTTTTTGTTGGCAGAATTATAGTAAAAAAAATTTTCAATGTCAAGAGTTTTTCGCTATAATTTTTGAAATTTTCAAAAAAAGGGAAAAAATGCCATTTCAAAGAGTTCAACAAGCTATAGAAGATATAAAGCTGGGGAAAATGGTTGTAATGATAGATGATGAAGATAGAGAGAATGAAGGTGATCTTGTCTATGCAGCAACCTTTTCAACTCCGCAGAAGGTTAATTTTATGGCATCAATGGCTAAAGGGCTTATTTGTGTAGCCATATCTAAAGATATTGCCGAACGGTTAAAATTGGAACCAATGGTTCAATATAATGATTCTCAGCATGAAACTGCATTCACTGTATCGGTTGATGCAAAAGATGCAACAACTGGTATATCAGCTTATGAGAGAGATATGACTATTAAATTATTGGCTTCTCCATTAAGTTCACCAAATGATCTAGTACGCCCAGGACACATATTTCCTCTTATTGCTAAGGATGGTGGAGTTTTAGTGCGTACAGGACATACAGAAGGATCAGTTGATCTATGTAAATTAGCAGGATTAGCACCAAGTGCAGTAATTTGTGAGATTATGAGAGATGATGGTCAAATGGCTCGTCGTGATGATCTTGAAGTTTTTGCAAAAAAGCATAATCTAAATACTGTCTATATATCAGATTTGGTTGAGTATAGACTTCGTAATGAGAGATTGGTTCAATTGGTTAATGAGGAAGAGATAGATTTTTTTGATACAAAGGTAGAAAAAAAGATATTTAAAGATCATCAAGGACGATCTCATTACGCTATTATCTTCTATAAATTACATGAGACTGAAAATGTAAAGTTTCATAATATAGGTAGAGATGTTGATCTTTTAATGCACTCATCAAGATATAAACAGTTGACTAACTCAATAAATTACCTTAAACAAAATGGTGGTGTTGTTGTATTTTTGGATAGTGCAGATACAAATGCATCTGACTCTATGAAAGAGTATGGAATAGGCGCTCAGATTTTAACTGAACTTGGAATAAAAAATATTAAGCTACTTGTTTCTCACAAAGGAAAAGAGTTTGTAGGACTTGGAGGATTTGGATTGGATATAGTAGAAGAGGTTGAAGTATAATTGTCAAACTATATCAAGTGTGGTAGTTATCCACACTTGTTCGAAGTTTTCTTTACTACAATTACACTGATTTATTCTGTAGTTGATAGTTATATGGATATATTTTGTGGAGATTCCAATAAAATTAGGGTAAATTACATAAGTAACACAAATAAAAGTTATTAATGTTTACAAATCCCAGAGTCATCACCGTTAAATAACGGGAGAGGACTATCTGGGTAACACTTAATAAGAATTATAATCTAATTGCTATATAATTTTACTTAAATTTAATAAATAGGTGAGCATGGATAGATTTAATTTTTCACAGATAGAATCTTTTTTTTCAAAAGAAAGATTAAGTACGTATCAGAGAATTTTAAGAACTACTAATACACATTTAATTCTTAAACATTATATTTGGAATATAAATTTATCAAAAAGTTTATATATTTCTCTTCAAAACCTAGAAGTTTCTTTAAGAAATAGCATTCATTATAATTTATCAAAATATTATGCTAAAAAAATTGATGACTATAATGCTTTAAGAAAATCAATTGATCATAATTTTACACTAGTTAAGCATGATGCATGGTTTGATTTACCTAGATTATTAGAAGAAAGAGAAATATATAAAATAAAACAAACAACTTCTAATTTATTAAAACACTATAAAGAAATAAAAACAGGTAAAATAGTTGCAGAATTAAATTTTGGATTTTGGTCAAGCCTTTTTGCCAGTGATTATGAAATTAAAATTTGGCATAGATGTATTAAGGAAATCTTTCCAAATATGCCACGTTCTATAAGAACATGAATAAC
>CAZGCF010000148.1:0-4150 GCA_964524095.1 uncultured Campylobacterales bacterium
ATACTGCTCCCTTCGGGAGTGGGAAGGTAGGTCGGTGCCGGGCTGGAGGTTTATTTCTTCTTACTTATTTATCATACCTTCATATATTTTTATTAATAACATATAATATTTTAACAATTATGCTTAATCTGTTGCTACGCTATTTATTATTGGCGTAGTTTAAAATTTGAAATTAGATTCTTTAATCTTTTTACAAACTCTTCCATTGAATCAATATTTTTATTTATTTGTGTAAGATCTTTTACTAGTTTTTCTCCATTTCTTTTTGAATTTTCAATATCTGAAACCATTGCACTTGTTGACTCTTTTATAATTGAGATAGTTGCTGTAATTTCTGAAGTAGCCTTTTGGCTTTTTTCAGCTAAGTTTCTTACTTCATCAGCTACTACAGCAAACCCACGTCCATGTTCACCAGCTCTGGCCGCCTCAATTGCAGCATTTAATGCAAGTAAATTTGTTTGATCTGCTATATCTTTTATAAGCTCTACAATACTCTCTATTTCGTTAGATGATGACTCTAATGATTTTGCTTTTTCAACCAATTCTGTTTGAGATATTTGAAAATCATTTTCAGCCCAGTTCATAGAGTTATTTATAACTTCTTTTGTTTTAGTTGACTCATTGTGGACTTCATGTGTTAATGCAATAGACTCTTCAATAATGTTATGGAGAACCTTAATAATCTCATTAATAGGATCTTCCAAAGTTTTTAATTCTGCATTTTCATTTAAACTTAATGATTCAGAAATATTTTTATCTTTTATTTTTGTAAGTATATTTGATATTGGTAATATCTCTTTTTCTAAAAATTTTTTTCTTTCTAATATCTCTTCTCTTCTATCTCTAAGAATTTCAAAGGTTCTATTTAATGAGTTGTTTATATATATTGGAATGACATAGACAAATACAGGAATTATTTTACCACTTTTATTTTGAATTTTTGCATAACCATATCCTGCCTTTTTTTCTACTGTATCAAAATGTTTTACAATTTTGCATACTTCACATTCACTTGGATTATTTGGCCACAATATTTTTGCAGCAGAATCGATATTGCATAATTCTTTACTACTCCAATTGACCAGTTTCTCAAAATTTTCATTCCATTCTACAAAATTTCTATTTGCATTGACTGAAAACATTCCTACAGGATAGCTTTTTTTAAACTCTTCCCAGTAAAATATCTCTCTATCTTTTATATCAAAAAGTGTTTTAATTTTTTTTCTATATTATTTCCTTTTAAAATCTCTTTTTCCTTTTCAGAAACAGCCACTTTTTTATCAGATAAAGTTTTTAAAATCTCTTTCTCTATAAAACTAAAGTTATAATTTTTTCTTTTTTTTGAAAAAGACCACATATTTTTTCCTTCTAATATTAAAATATACATATAAATTAAAAATATTATTTATGATTATTTTAGCTCGATAAAAGTTTAATAATAATTAAGCTCTTTGAGTGAAGATTCATATAAAAAATTCAGATTGAAATAAATAATAGTCTATTTCTTAAATTTTTGCATCCATTCAAGATTCTCTTCTACCATATTGGCATATTTTCTTTCTAACTCTTTTTTAATGGATGTTAACTCTTCAATGGTAAAGTACTTTAGGTAGTTTGGGTTTATCTTGGTATCATTACCATCAAAACTTAGCAGTTTTTCTATCTCTTCAAGCAGATGTATCTTTTCCAAATTTTCCATAAATGTTATACTACCGTTTTTGAGTTAAAAAATAGTATAAGAGGATAAAAAGGAGTAGAAATGTTAGAAGTTGGACAAAAAGCACCTGAATTTTGTTTGCCAAATCAGGATGAAGTTGAAATTTGTTTGAGAGATCTAAAAGGAAAGTGGGTTGTTCTGTACTTTTATCCTAAAGATATGACACCAGGGTGTACAACAGAGGCGTGTGAATTTACAGAGGCAGAGCCTGAGTTTGAAGATTTGGATGCTGTCATTTTAGGAGTAAGTCCTGATTCACCTGAGAAACATCGTAAATTTATAGAGAAAAAAGAGCTTAAGATCACACTTCTTAGTGATGAGAGCAAAGAGGTTTTAAAAGCTTACGGTGCTTGGGGATTAAAAAAGATGTATGGCAAAGAGTATGAAGGTGTTATTCGATCTACATTCATCATAAATCCTGAAGGCAACATTGCTGCTACGTGGTACAAGGTTAGAGTAAAAGGGCATGTTAAGGCTGTAAAAGAGAAATTGGAAGAACTTAATGGCAAAGATAGATGAAATAAAAGAGCATATAAATACATTAAGAAATTATCTTAATATTCTTACTGCTATCATTTTAGCAGTTGGTGCAGGGGTAGCAAAACTATATATTAATGATGAAATTGGATTATTATTTTGGATTGGAATAATATTTAGTTTTATATTTATTCTTATATTTGCTCTTATTTAAAAGTCTATACATGATAATATAAAAAAATTAAAGGATTTGTGATGAGTATAGCAACTATTGCCATAGTTTTTGTTTCAGTTATTTTTGTTGCAGCTATTATATATTCAACAAAGCAGTTTTTAAATATTTAAACAACTCTTAAACACTTTTTAGATAAAATCGCATTCCCTTTGGGAAACCTCACATGTGTCAATCCTTGACAGGTTGCGCTATTTTGCGTTGATGGGCACAGAGGATTAAACCTGGCCATATGGCTAAATCAAAATAAAATATTCTTCAAGGAGAACTCATGGTCACAATGAAAGACCTACTTGAGTGCGGTATGCACTTTGGACATCAGACACGTCGTTGGAACCCTAAGATGAAAAAATTCATCTTTGGTGTAAGAAAAAATATTCATATTATCGATTTGCAAAAGACTCTTCGATATTTCAGATATACATATAACATAGTTCGTGATGCAGCTGCTGAAGGTAAAACTATTATGTTCGTAGGAACAAAAAAGCAAGCTCGCAATGCTATTGTTGAGCATGCACAGCGCTGTGGAATGCCTTATGTTCAGACTCGCTGGTTAGGTGGTATGTTAACAAACTATCAAACTATCCGCAAATCTATCCGTAAATTAGAAGTTATTGAAGAGATGGAAGAGTCTGGAAAAATGGACCTTCTTACTAAAAAAGAGGCATTGATGCTCAAGCGTAAAAAAGAGAAGCTTGAGAACTATCTTGGCGGTATCCGCAATATGAAAAAACTTCCTGATATGCTTTTTGTTGTTGATGCAGTTAAAGAGCGCATTGCTATTAAAGAAGCACGCCGTTTAGGTATTCCTGTTGTTGCTCCATTAGATACTAACTGCGATCCTGATTTAATTGATTATCCAATTCCTGGTAACGACGATGCTATCAGATCTATTCAACTCTTTTGCCGTGAAATGGCTGACGCTGTTATTGAAGGTCGCGAACTTGCAGCTCAAGATGGTGAAGAGGCTGTAGAAGAGGTAACTGAAGAAGAGATGGCGGCTGTAACTGAAGAAGCAGTTGCAGAGGGTGAAGCTGAAGAAGCAACAGAAACTAAAGGAGAGTAACCTATGGCAGTAACTGCAGCAATGGTAAAAGAGCTCCGCCAAATGACTAATGCGGGGATGATGGATTGTAAGAAAGCTCTTACTGAAACAAATGGTGATATGGATGCTGCTGTTGAGTGGCTAAGAAAAAAAGGTCTTTCAAGTGCAGCTAAAAAAGCTGGACGCATTGCAAGTGAAGGTGCAATTAGCATTGAAATTAGTGAAGATGCTCGCAAAGGTACTATTGCAGAGATCAACTCTGAGACAGACTTTGTTGCTCAAAACGACAACTTTAAAGCGCTTGTAAAAAAAGCTACTCGACATATTCACTGTTCAACTGCTACAACAGTTGAAGATCTTCTTGAGACAGAGATCGATGGAACTAGATTTGAAGAGTTCCTTAAAGGTGAGATTGCAAAAATTGGTGAAAACATCGTTACTCGCCGATTTGTAACTGTTAATGCAGGTGAAAATGGCACAGTAGAGGGCTACATTCACGGAAACGGAAAAGTTGGTGTTTTAGTTGCCGCAAAATGTGACAGTGACAAAACTTGTGAAGCAATTCGCCCAATGCTAAAAAATATTGCAATGCACATTGCTGCAATGAATCCTGCTTATCTTGATGAAGATGCTGTTCCTGCTGATGTGATCGAAAAAGTGAAAGAGCTCGCTATTGAAC
>CAZGCF010000149.1:0-4148 GCA_964524095.1 uncultured Campylobacterales bacterium
AAAGTTTAAAAAAAATTAAAAAACGAGGGAAGTTATATAGAGATAGAAAAGTCTTAAAAGAGCTTGAGCTAATTATAAAAAAAAATAATATAAAGTCTCTTTTGCTCTATTTACCTTTAAGCCATGAAGTTGATGTAAGACCACTTATTAAAAGGTTTCGTAAGGATATAAGGATTTATGTCCCATTTATGGAAGGAAAAAGTTTTAAATTGGTACAATATAGATTGCCACTACAGAAGAAACGATTTGGCATATATGAACCAATGAATTCACACTTTTATCTGTCAAAAATAGATATGGCAGTTGTTCCGGTTGTGGGGGTTGACGGAAGACTTCGCCGCATAGGATTTGGAAAAGGTATGTATGACAGATTTTTTGAAGCACTTAAAGAGAAACCTATAACAGTTTTCGTTCAGCTTAAAAAGTGCTATACAAAAGAGAACATTACCGATGATTTTGATATCCAAGCAGATATCTATATAACCCCCGAAGATACTATTTTCCAAGGGTTACATAATGTTAACAGAATTAATTATAGGAGGTGCAGCGGCCACAATAAGCGGCGTTGCGGCATTTTTAATTACTAAAAAGATTGATGCTTCAAAGTACGATATTTATGTTGAGCAGGCTAAAGCTAAAGCAAAAGCCATAGAGCATGAAGCAGAAGTTATTTTGCAAAATGCAAAACTCCGTGTTACAGAAGCAGAGCTTGAAGCGAAACAGAAGTATGAAGAAGAGCTATCTCGCTTAAATTCTGAATACAATTTACGTCTTGCAAAACTTGAAAAGCGAGAAGATCAACTTTCTCAAAAGATTGAAGAAGAGTTTGGTCAGATTGCTGAAGAGCGTAAAGCAGTCAAAGCGGAAAAAACAAAGATTCAAACTATGCAACAGCAGTTGGAGTCGTTGAAAGAGGAGTATGAGTCTAAGCGAAAAGAGGCGATTAAAGTTCTTGAACGTGCCTCTGGTTTAACAGAATCGGAGGCAAAAGAGCTTGTACTTATACTTGCTGAAGAGTCTGCAAGAGGTGAGATAGCTCATATTGTACGAAAGTATGAGACTGAAGCAAAGGCTGAAGCAAAACGTAGAGCAAACTATATTTTAGCTCAAGCAACAACTCGTTATGCAGGTGAATTTGCTGCGGAGCGACTAATAAATGTGGTTCATCTACCTGATGATGAGCTGAAAGGTAGAATCATAGGTAAAGAGGGTAGAAATATTAAAACGCTTGAGATGGTACTTGGTGTTGATATTATAATTGATGATACTCCAGGTGCTATTATCTTAAGCAGTTTTAACCTCTATCGTCGTGCTATTGCAACTAAAACTATTGAACTACTTATAGAGGATGGACGTATTCAACCTGCTCGTATAGAAGAGATATATGAAAAGGTTGTAGAAGAGTTTGAGCAGAAGGTGTTAGAAGAGGGTGAAAGGATAGTTGTTGATCTTGGAATATCACCTATGCATCCAGAGTTGATGAAGCTTATAGGTCGTCTGAAATATCGTGCCAGTTATGGTCAAAATGCACTTGGGCACTCACTTGAAGTTGCTCATCTTGCTGGAATTATGGCAGCAGAGATGGGTGGTGATGATCTTCTTGCAAAACGGGCAGGGATATTGCACGACATAGGAAAAGCATTGACTCATGAATATTCTGGAAGTCATGTTGATTTAGGTGCAGAGGTGTGCCGACGCTATAAAGAGCATCCTGTAGTAATAAATGCCATTTTTGCTCACCATGGTCATGAAGAGCCTGAAACAGTTGAATCAGCAGCTGTTTGTGCGGCAGATACACTCTCAGCCGCTAGACCTGGTGCAAGAAGAGAGGTGCTTGAAAGCTTCTTGAAGCGTGTTAAAGCAATTGAAGATATTGCAACATCGAAGCTTGGTGTTCACCATGCATATGCAATCAATGCTGGAAGAGAGGTAAGGGTTATTGTTGATGCATCACTTGTTAATGATGATGAAGCTATACTTTTAAGTAAAGAGATTTCAGATGAGATTGAGAAGGGAGTTCAATATCCTGGTGAAATAAAGGTGAATGTTATACGTGAGACGCGTGCAATAAATTATGCACGATAAAAATATAGAGAGGTTAACTCTCTATATTTGTAAACTTTTGTGACTCTTCTACGTTTACTTCAGAATCATCATAGGGATCAAGGTGAATATTGATTAACCAGTCTGCTTTTGTATCGATACTTTTGATTTTTGCTTCAACATTGTCTGCTATACGATGAGCTTCTAGAAGTGACATTTCAGGAGTGAAAACTAAATGTACATCAACAAAATAGTCATTTCCTGCTTTTCGTGTTCTTAACCAGTGGAAATCATTTACACCAGGTTCATTTTTTATAACCTCTTTAATCTTTTCTACAATACTCTCATCTAATGAAGCATCAAGTAGCACAAGAGTACCATCTTGAATAAGTTCAAATGCTGAATAGACAATATATATAGCAATTAAGATACCTAAAATAGCATCTATCAAATAGAAGTCTGTAAAGTATATAACAATAAGTGAGACCAATATAGAGCCATTGCTTAAAAGGTCTGTTTTGTAGTGAAGAGCATCAGACTTAATTACCATATTTTGCGTAACATTTGCTACATAGTTTAGGAATAGAACCAAACCTCCAGTCATAACCAAAGAGATAACCATTACTACAATGGAGGCATTGAGATGAGTAACTGGCTCTTGGTGGAGTATTTTTTGAATTGCTTCATAAAATATAAAAAAACCAGAGAGAGTAATAACTAGCCCCTCTATAACTGCGGCTATTGCCTCTATCTTTCCACGACCATAATTAAATGTCTCATCTGCAGGTTTTTCAGCATTCGAGACAGCAAAGAGGTTAAAAAGTGATACAGCCAAATCTAGTCCTGAATCTATAGCAGATGCTAAAACAGCAACAGAACCACTTATAATTCCAACAATTAGTTTAATAACAACTAATGTTACTGCTACTGATGAACTGATTATAGTAGCTCTTTTTTGTAAAGTCATATATTTCTCCAAAGAATGGTGTGCAAAATTTACGAAATTTTATCTTATTTAAACTATAATCCACTTTATGAGAGTTTAAATTGTGGAGATTGCTTTTGGATATAGATAAAATAATCGAAGAGAGAGACTCTTGGTTTAATTGGAAGAATATAGCACCAATAAGAGAGGAGTTAGATAAACTTCCAAAAATAGAAGAAGTTGAGTGTAGTTTTGATAACTGGATCACTTTAAAATCACCAAATATTAGTGATGAAGATAGAGTTAAACTGCATAGTGTTGCAAAGATGATGATGCCTTGGCGAAAAGGGCCATTTGACCTTTTTGGAATAAAAATAGATAGCGAATGGCAAAGTTTTAAAAAGTTTAATCTTCTAAAACCATATTTGGATTTAGAGGGTAAAAGTGTTGCAGATGTTGGTTGTAATAATGGTTACTATATGTTCCGTATGTTGGAGTTTTCTCCTAAATATGTTTTAGGTGTTGATCCATCTCCTCTATTTCGATCTCAATTTGATCTAATTAACCATTATGTAAAGAGTGATAAGTTGAGATTTGAAATGCTTGGTATTGAACATATGCCAGGCTTTGCCGATATGTTTGATACAGTTTTTTGTTTAGGTGTACTCTACCATAGAAGTGATCCTATTGTAGCTTTAAAGGCATTAAAACAGAGTCTTAGAAAGGGTGGAGAGTTAATTTTAGATACTTTTATGATAGATGGTGATGAACCTATCTGTCTTGTTCCAGAATCGACATATTCAAAAATTTCTAATATTCACTTTGTTCCAACAATTACAGCATTGGAAAATTGGTGTAAAAAGGCTGGGTTTGAGCGTTTTGAAGTTATTGATGTAGTTAAAACAAGTTCTGATGAACAGCGTAAAACAGAGTGGATGAGCGGGGAGAGTTTAAGCGATTTTCTTAATCTTAATAATCCAGATGAGACAATTGAAGGGTATCCTGCTCCTAAACGAGTCTATATAAAAACATATAAAAAGTGAAGGATAAGTTATGGCTGAAGAAGTTAAAAATGAGAAATCTAAAGAGGAGAAAGAGGAGTATCTTATTTTGGATGATGAGATCCAATTAAGTACTCATCAACGAATCAATAAAGAGTTGTGTGGTCATGTTGATGATC
>CAZGCF010000150.1:0-4147 GCA_964524095.1 uncultured Campylobacterales bacterium
ATAGAGGCTATTAATGCACTACCCACACCTATAATCTAAGAGACTCTACGGCCATACATTAGACGAGCAAAGAGGTCCCGTCCAAGACGGTCTGTACCAAAAGGGTGTTCTAAAGATGGCGGTAACAAGAGAGATTCAGGATCTAAGTTATATGGATCAACACTAAAAATATATGGACCCAAAAAAGAGAATAGAAAAATAGATATTAAAATGCCTATACTAATACAAGGACATCTCATAAACTACTGTTTCATTCCAAGAAGTGTCTGAATCATCTGATCGATTGTTGTAATGACCTTAGCACTTGCCTGATATCCTGTTTGATATTTCATAAGGTTGGTCATCTCTTCATCAATATCAACTTTGCTTATGCTATCAAACTCAT
Organism: uncultured Campylobacterales bacterium; assembly: GCA_964524095.1. GTDB lineage: Bacteria > Campylobacterota > Campylobacteria > Campylobacterales > Hydrogenimonadaceae > Hydrogenimonas. The sequence goes on from CAZGCF010000150.1 coordinate 386, forward strand.
CTATAACACTATTTAAGAGTGCTTTTGAGGTCTCATTCATTGTATGAGCCGATGCAGTAACATCAGCAACACCTGAAACACTCATTCTAAAAAAGCCACTAAATGTATCTGTTGCATAAGGCTCTTGTGTTGTATTAACATAAAAATCAACTTTTTTGTACTGTAACTCAACCATACTATTTGCAAGTCTATTATCTCCAGCTATAGGAGCAGTATTACCAGCAATTTTTGATGAGTCTCGACTAAGTGATGACTCTAAAGATATATCTACTGCATCATTTCCATCGAAAAATCTCTCCAATCCTAATGCACCAGCAAAAAGCGTTGGATTATCAGGATCTTTCTCTTCAATAGCAAATGTATATCCTGAATTTGCTTTATCTGTATTCATAGTTATTTGAAAAATATTTGAAGCATTAGCCGTTATATAGTCATCTATATCATTTGTACTAAAGTTATCTCCATTATCATCAACATCTTTAGAAAATTGGTTAGCAATATCATCAAATGTCATATCTTTAGTTATAGTAATCTCTCTTTTAGCAACCTCATTTCCATCTATATCATAAACTTTCACATAAAAAGAGCCTTCATTAATAGGAAGATCTGATCTAGATATAGTCTCTTCTGGATCAATTTGAACATTACCATCCATTATTGTAGTTGCATGAGAAGCATATAAGTTGTTTGTATTTACAACAAGACTATTTGCAAAACTATCAAGTTCATCAATTATTTTTTGAATATCTCCATTTGTAAATTTACCTAAATTCTTATCATACTCACTCCCTCTTAAAGAGAGAATTGCACCTACCTCACCTGTTTTAATATAATTTGTAATTTCAAACTTCTGACCATCTTGTCTTTCATAATATATATTGTTAAATTTACTATTTTCACCTGGTTTGTCTAAAGTAATTGGATGATAAGTAGTACCATCAACAAATGATGAACCGCCTATACTTAAATAGTAGTCACTTCCAGACTCTCTTAAATCCATATTTATTGTTGCATCAGTATTTACATCCCCTTTAGATACAGCTATATCGATCAGTTTACTTAATGTCAACTCCAATTTATCTCTTTGATCTCTCAAATCATTTGCATTATTTCCTGCCGCTTCATCAGCATTTATTCTTGCATTTAATTCAGCAATATCTTTTCCTATTCTATTTATTTCATCAATATCAGTTTTTAATCTATCATCTAATGATCTTTGAATATCCTCTAATTTATCACGAGTCTCACGAATAATAGATGTAAATATCTTTGTTTGCTCTGCAAGGTTTATTTTAAGAGAGCTATCATCACTATTTTTTGCAAAATCGTTCCAAGCATTGAAATAGTCTTGTATCCCATTATAAATTCCATTTTGATCAATCTCTGGAAAATATGCTGATACCTGATCTAATGTATCTTGACGTAACTGATTATATTCACTTGAAGCAGAGGAGTCTTTTAACCGTTTATATACAAACTCATCATGTATTCGAACTATCTGAGTAACTTTAACACCAAGACCAACATCACCCGGATCAGTATTTAAAGGTGTTTTAGGGTTGATTTCTACACGCTGACGCGTATAGTAAGGGTTTTCAGCATTTGCTATGTTATGACCAACAGTATCTATAGCTACTTGAGATGTCTTTAATCCACTATAACCTATATGTAATGCATTAAATATAGAAGACATAACTATGCCCTCACTTCTATTAGTGATGCTGTCTTAGTACTTTTACCTGTATAACCATCTTTTTCAACTGGAATCATCTCTTCATATAATGAGTTATAAAACTCACCCACTGTAACTACAAATCTTGCATAATATTTATTTGTTTCATGAAGCTTTTCAAGCTGTTTTCGCATTATTTCAAGTTTTTCTTGAATTACCGGTCCTATAACACTATCTATCTGATTATTAGGATTTTTTTCAATAAGAGTTTTAATAGAATCATCAATTAGAGATTTATAATTTTCAAAAGAGACTATTGCATGCTCTTTTGTTTTAATTCGATCAAACATACTTTGATGTTTTGCTTCTTTAATATCTTCTATATCTGCTTCTGTTAATTTAATAAGATTATTAATCTCTTCTATTGCTTTATCGATATAGTGTTCCAACATAATTTCCCCTTATAATATTAGGGCATGATCTCCTGAGCCATTTTTGTAGCTGTAGCTTTAATGTCAATGGCATACTCACCATTTTTAATCTGCTCTTTTAGCTTATCTAAACGGCTAGCTTGGTTATCACCCCTTTTTGTTACGGCCTTCTGTTCATTTTTCGTCGTTTCATTAACCAGTGTTCTACTCTGGTTTATCCCAACATTTCTAATCATTTAAGTTCCTTTTGCCTACCTATTTATTATATTAATATCGGCAAAAATAGTAGTTTATTAACCTTTTATACCCTTTTGCTCAGTCAAATATTTATAAAGAAGTTCACTATATCCAAACCCCCCAGACAGCTCTTTACTAAGTTCATCATTTTGCATAGATTTGTAAATTTTACGACCTGGATCTTCTGGCAATAGTGAATCTTTTGTATCGAGTGCTTTATCTAACATCATCTTTAAGATGATTGCTTCAAATGCATCTGTCTGTTCACGTAACCTCTTTTCATCAATATTTGAACTAGATATTTTTGGTATGTTAGGTTGGTATTGATTAACATTAATAGACTCCACTGAACTCCTCCTTAAATGATTTCTAAATCAGCTTGTATTGCACCTGCTTGTTTCATAGCTTCAAGAATTGAGATAATATCTTTTGGCGTAGCACCAAGTTTTTTCAGTGATCTAGCTATATTTGCTACTGTAGATGATCTTCTCTTCATCAAAACAGCACTATTTTTAGTCTGAACCTGTACACTGTTTCCAATATTAAAACTACTTTTATCATTACTATCTATTGCAGGTATATTTTCAGTCGATTCAACCTGTATTGTAATATCACCATGAGTTATGACAACAGGTTGAATCTCTATATTTACTCCAGCCACAATAGTTCCTGTTCTCTCATCAATAACAATCTTCTCTTTTGGAGTATAATCAATTGACAACTCTTGAACATTTGCAAGAAACTCAATCATACTCATATTTTGTGGTTTTTTTAGTTTGACTGTACGTGAATCAATTGCAACTGCAATTCTCTCTTTAAAGTATCTATTAAGAATATCTTGAATAGCAATAGCATTTTTAAAATTGGACTCTTTTAAACTTAGTGTAGCTCTATTTTGATTATAAAGGTTAAATGGAACCTCTTGTTCAACCAAAGCTCCTGCTGGTATCTTACCTGCAGTTGCGTGGTTTAGCGCTCCACCACCTTTTCCATTTCGCCCACCAATTGTTACAGAGCCTTGCGCAAGAGCATAGATACGTCCATCAACACCCTTTAATGGTGTCATCAACAATGTTCCACCCTCTAAAGACTTTGCATCACCAATTGACGATACAACTACATCAATCTTATCACCCTGTCTTGCAAATGGTGGAAGTGTAGCAGTTACAACAACTGCCGCAACATTCTTTGATTTAATATCTTTAGGATCAAGTTTTACATTCATAGTTTGAAGCATATTTGCAACTGTCTGTAATGTAAATTTTGAAGTTGTTCCATCACCTGTTTTGTTAAGACCAACAATTAAACCATACCCAATAAGTTGGTTATCCCTTACTCCTACAATATTGCTAATCACTTTTATCTTTACAGCGTATAAAACTAAAGGATTAAATAAAAAAAGAAGAAGTAGACTTACCTTCA
>CAZGCF010000151.1:0-4135 GCA_964524095.1 uncultured Campylobacterales bacterium
AGCTTGACGAAAAGGTTTTCCAACCGGTGTTGTAAAAATTATGTGCACATCTGGTGACTCATTTTTAAGAGATGTCAGAGCATCGTAAATTGGCTGTGCCATCATCACCATTCCTGCACCACCACCAGCAATTGTGTCATCTACTTTTTTGTGCTTATCTTTAGTAAAATCTCTTGGATTAAGATAATCAAACGTTAGCAGACCCTTTTGTTCAGCTCTTTTTAAAATAGAGTCTTCAAAGTAGCCTTCTAAAAGCTGTTTAAAAAGCGTCACAAATGTAAAACGCATCAACTAGCTTCCAATATGGCTTTTGCTCCTGTTGTAAAAACTTTTCCTTCTTGCAAGTCAACACGATCTATATATCGCTCAACATAAGGAACAAGAAAGCTTTTTGCAAAACCATCTTCAACAAGAGCAGGGTCAGTCTTGACTACTAAGTAGTCTGTTCCTGCTAGACGCTCAATCTCTTCTACTTTTCCAAGAAGATCTCCACTATCATCAACTTCTAATCCAATAATTTGGTACCAGAAGTATTCACCTTCATTTAACTTACACGCTTCCTCTGTTGCCTCTTTTGTGGTATATAGATAAGCGTTAGTTAAACGTTTGGCATCATCAATATTATCGATACCTTCAAATCGAATAGTACCACGTTCAGCATTGTAAGAACTGACCGTAAGATCTCCCCTGTCGCTCATAAAGGTTGCACCCCTTTTGAACTGTTCAGGGAAATCACTTAAAAGATTAAGCCTTAAATCACCGCGAAGTCCGACTGTCTTACCTATACGGGCAATCGGAATCTTTTTGGGAATCAATCCCGATACTCCTCAGCAGTGCGGACATTTACACGATAGCTAATACCATCTTTAGCCTTACATCCGCTAATAAGAGTTTTAAGCGCGTTGATCATACGTCCATCTTTCCCAATCAGTTTTCCTGCATCCTCTTTGTGCGCATATATGACAATCTCATCAAACTTCTCCCCTAAACTATGACGTTCGACAACAATATCTTCAGGGTGTGATACTAAAAGTTTTGCAAAATCACGCACAAAGTTCTCAACCATCTTCTTACTTTCCAGCTAATTTTTTAACACGCTCACTTGGCTGTGCACCAACACTCAACCAGTAGTTGTAGCGCTCTTCATCAATTTTTACAGTAGCAGGCTCAGTCATTGGATTGTAATAACCAATTGACTCAATCCAGCCACTGTCACGACGCTTTCTGCTATCTGTTACTACGATTCTGTAGAAAGGTCTCTTTTTACGTCCCATACGTGTTAGTCTGATTACTGTCATTCTCTCTCCTTAAATTATTTTATTTATTTCAATATGAGGCATTGACCTAAGCGATTGACGGGATCGTTTAGGTCAATGCCCCCAATAAAATTTAGCGTGGAAATCCTCCACCTTGCATTTGACTCATCAAGTTTTGTAAGTCTTGCATTCCTTTTTTTCCTGAAAACTTCTTAGCCATTTTAGCCGCATTTTTAAACTGTTTTAGTATTTTGTTTACTTCCATTTGGCTCAAACCTGCACCTTGTGCAATTCTGCGTTTCCTGCTGTTGTTCAGTAAGTCAGGATTTTCACGCTCTTTAGGTGTCATAGAGCTAATAAGTGCTTTAATTTTCTTGATTTCTGCAGAGTTATCAAGATCAATATCTTTAAGAGCTCCAGCCATCTTGTTAAGACCTGGTATCATGCCTATAAGTGACTTTAATGAACCAAGTTTTTTCATCTGCTCAAGCTGCTCTAAAAAGTCGTTAAAGTTAAACTGACCCTTCTTGATTTTTCTAGCTACCTTTTTAGCCTCTTTTTCATCTATAACAGCAGATGCTTTTTCAGCTAGAGACTCTATGTCACCAGCTCCCATTAAACGCCCAACAATACGTTCTGGAATAAATACTTCAAGATCAGGCATCTTTTCACCTGATCCTATGAAACGAAGCGGTACTCCAATCTGTTTGGCTATACCTAAAGCAACTCCACCCTTACTGTCACCATCATATTTACTTAAAATAACACCGGTTAAACTCAACTCTTTATTAAAAGTTGCAGCACTTCTTACTGCATCTTGTCCTGTCAATGAGTCAGCTACATAAAAAATTTCATCCGGTTGCAAAACCTCTTTTACGCGCTTTATCTCATCCATCAATTCATTGTCAATTGCCAAACGTCCGGCAGTATCGACAATTAGAACATCATAATTTCCATCTTTTGCTTTTGCAAGTGCCTGTTTTGCAACTTCAATTGGATCTTTTATAGACTCATCTGCAAATACATCAACTTCAATCTGGTTAGCAATTTGACGCAACTGCTCAACAGCAGCCAAACGCTGAAGGTCTGCTGCTGCAAGAAGTACCTTCTTTTTTCTAAGCTTCAAATAGTAAGCAAGTTTACCAGATGTAGTTGTTTTACCAGAACCCTGTAAACCAGCCATCATTACAACTGTTGGCGGAGTTGAGCTGTAAACAAACCCCTGCTTTCCAGGAGCTGTAAGAATCTGGGTTAATTCATTTTTGAGTGCACTAAGAAAGTTCTCTTTGCCAATGCCTTTAAGTTTTGTCTCTCTCTCAACTACACTAAGTAGCTCTTTTACTACTTTATGATGAACATCAGCTTTAAGTAACGACTTTTTCAGCTCACCAATTGCACGCTTTAAGGCTTTTTCATCATCTTTAAAGCGTATTTTATTAATAGCACTCTGAAAACTGTTACTTAATGACTCAAACATTTTATTCCTCTCTATTTACTGCACTCAAAATATAAAACTACTCTACTAAAAGTGCGGAATTTTACCTTATAAAGACTTTAATTTTAATTAAATATAAGAAAAGAAGATACTATTATCCACCTGCAAGTACATCAAACCCTTTTGGCTCTTTTGCCTTAAAGTCATACCCAAAAATTTTTAACTCTAGTGCATGTAGTAACATTCGGTTTGTCTGTGCTGATGTTATACCATACTGCCTGTCACCAATAATTGGATGCCCTATACTTTTTAGATGAACACGTATCTGATGCGTTCTGCCTGTCTCAATAACTACTCTGAGTTTGCTTCTTTTACCTGAAATCATTATTGGCTCAATATGGGTAATTGCCTCTTTCCCCTTTTTGTCAACTTTACTATATGCATGCCCATTTTGCTTAATAGTTTTTAATGGTTTATCTATTGTCATAGGCTCACTTATAATACCATCAACCCAACAAGTATATACTTTATAAACAGCTCTTGTTTTAAATGCTTCAAGAGCTTTCTGTTCAAAAGATTTTGTTTTAGAGAGCAATAATACTCCACTTGTTTCACGATCAAGTCTGTGCAACAGTTTTGCACCTTTAAATTCTCTAGCTGATTCATCACTTGTCAAAAATGATGGCTTGTTAAGAGCTATTACCTCTTCATTCTCATATATCACATCTACACTATGCAGTTTTAATACACGAAACTTTGTATCTATAGGCAATTCACCTCGTGCAATTGCAACTTTTTTATTTCCAACATAAACAACACCACGATCTATAAGCTCCTTTGCTTTTGAGTTAGACAAACCCATCTGTACTGCAAGTAGCTTATATGCCTTCTCTTTTTCCATATCTAACCTTTACTCTTTAGCTATTTCAATTCTATTACGACCTCTATCTTTAGCTAAATAGAGAGCCTGATCAGCTCGTTTAATTAATTGATCAAGTGTCTCATTGAAATCATATTCTGCAACTCCAGCTGAAACAGTAATAGAGATAAACTTACTCTCTTCTATAGATATTTTCATATCTTCTACAAAACTACGAATAGATTCTATAATTTCAAAAGCTCTTTTACTATCTGTTTCAGGAAAGATAGCAACAAACTCTTCTCCTCCATATCTAACAACAATATCAGTTTTTCGCACTCTATTCATTAATAGTGAAGCAAAAGATTTAAGTACTATATCTCCTGCTAAATGTCCATATTTATCATTAATTTTTTTGAAAAAATCTATATCAAATATAGCAAGAGTTAGTGGATAATTAAGCCTTTTAGATTGAGCCAATATCTTTTCAGCTATCTCATACAGGTAGTGTCTATTATACATTTTAGTTAATGCATCTGTAACAGCACTCTCTTTTACATGTTGAAGCATATCTAGCATATCAAG
>CAZGCF010000152.1:0-3992 GCA_964524095.1 uncultured Campylobacterales bacterium
ACCAGATAAAGTGGCATCTGATTTTTTAAAAATGTTACTGGTAGAAAAATATAGATATTGATGTCCTATATCAATTTTTTGATTTGATTTTGAAAAATTAGGATCATTCAGGAGAATGTTTAAAAGTGATTTTAATTTTCTTTTTGATGTTGCAGTTTTTGTGCCATTAAGAGAAGAATGTTTTGAAGCACATGTCTTAGATTCAATATCTTCATTGCTTGTATCAATATGAGTAGTTATTGTCGTATTAAAGTTAAAATCCACATTTATTATATTACCTAAATTTATTAATTCTTTTTCATCTTTTTTTAATGCTCCTAAATAAGTTGCACCTTCTTCTGTACCTAAAGAACAGCCATTATTATGAGGTCTAGCACCAAAACAAGCAGCTTGACCACTTTTTGATCTTTTTTTAAAATATGCTTTTGCATTACATTCTTTACAAATTAAATGTTTTCTCTTAAGACTTATTTCGTCATCTGATAATTTTGAAAAATCATAGGCATTATAAACATTGTTATCTAATGTACATACAGCAAAATCCATTACTCATCCTTTTCTATTTTTTCCCCTCTTTCTGCTCTCTATAACTCTCAATATCAAGACTTACAAGGTTGGAATCTTTACCATCTTTGTTATAGACAAAGTGAATCGACTTGACAAAAGGCTCTATAACGTGGATCTTCTGTTTTGGTGTAACAACTAAAAGTTGCAGATCAAGCTTTTTAAACAGCTCCAAAGCATAACGGGCACTTGTGTCGCTTCCTCTACCAAACGCCTCATCGATCATTGCAAATCTGAAGGTTCGGCTTTTTACATTTGTATCGATCAGACCAAACTGATAAGCAAGAGCCGATGCAAGAACAGTATAGGCAAGTTTCTCTTTCTGTCCACCACTTTTACCGGCACTATCGGCATAATACTCTTTTACCGTTTCATCACTCACATAACGCTCAACTGCCCCAAAAGTGAACCAGTTACGTACATCAATCACCTTCTTACGCCACTTAGCATCGATGTCAACAAACCCCTTGCGACCGGCAAAACGCTCTATAAGATCCTTGATCATTATAAACTTCTCTTCACTAAAACCACTCTCATCATCTCTATCTATAGCACCGGTTGTCATCATTTTAAGCTCAGACCTAAAGGCTGAAATCTCTGTATCTTTGGTTGGTTCGGCAAGTAGTTCTATATAGGTATCGGGATTATACTCTATGAGCTTCAATGCACCGTTGATCATACTAATCTTTTGGGTAATCTCTTTACGTGCCATATCAAGCTCTGCACTCAAGCGTATAACCTGCGTTATTGTTCCCTCTTTAAATTTATTTTTAAAATTCTTCTCAAATCTTGGCAAATCATCACTGCGTAACTTCTCATAACGGGCAAGATATGATGAACTGGCATCAATAGAGGCATCCAACTCTTTAGCCTGATGGGTAAAACGGTTAAGATAGTTCAACATCCCCTTTTCTATGCTGTTTTGCAAAGACATCTTCTGTTTTTCGATTGTTGCTATTTTATTTTTAAGTATCTCTTTTGCCCTGTTTTCATTAGAGTTAATATTGACGAGATTGAGCTTATTCAACCCCTCCTCTTCTACAAATGCAACAATACGCTCCAACTCCTCTTCAAGCTCATCTTTAAACTGCTCATACTTCAAATAGGCACTATCTCTCTTCTCTTTTAGTTGGCTGATTTTTGTATTTAACTCTCCAAGTTTTTGTTGCAAGGTACTCAAACTCTTCTGGGCTTCTTGCCTAGCCTCTTTTGTCTCTTTCAACTGCGCTTCAAGAACTTTGAGCTTATCGTTACTCTCTCTTAACCGTTTTTGCTCATCTTTAAGCTCTTCTATGCGATGTGAAGGTGTATAGTAGTCTATCGTCTCAAAAATCTCAAAGCGTAAAACATCACGCAGAGTATCACGCCTATTTTCAAGGGTTTGTAGCTCTAACTTTGATGCCTTTATGCTCTCTTTAAGATAATCGATCTTTTCACGAATACTATTTAAATCCTCTTGCAGTTTCAGGATCTTTTCACGATTCTCCCAGCCAAGTACGAAACGCCTTTCATCATTAATATCATATCGATCATCCTTTTCGTGCCGACTTCCACTCTGACGCACCTGACCATGCTTTGTCAATGCCTTCTTATGTCGCCTGAAACAGGAGATATCTTCACACAATCGATAATCAAAATCGTAATACAACCGATGGCGAAGATAGTCATAAAATGGAGTATCAGACTTTACCTCCATCTGAGAGTAGAGCATTGTAGAGTCTTCAAAAAGAAGCGGTTCATACTCTTTAGAGGTATCAATCTTCAGATAGACCAACCGACCATTTAAGTGATGGTTTTCAACATAGTCACTAATCTGATCATAGTAGCGTGTATCTACTAAAAGCGATAGAGCAAAATTTCGTAAAACCCTCTCAATGGCTCCTCTAAAAGGTTTTGAAAGCGGTTTAAGCAGTTCTCCGGCAAATGGAAGATCTGACTCTTTTATACCCAATGCATCACAAATCTGCTCACGAATCAAAGCACTATTTTGTGGGATGTTACTCTTTCTTGCCTTTAAATAGATAAGCTCTTTCTCTATCTCTTTAGCTCTCTCTTGCAAACGCTCATAAGCTTTTCTATCGCCAAAAAGGTTTGCCTCTACCTTCTCTCTCTTCTCTTGTACCGCAGTTAACTCACCCTCAAACTCCTGTCTTAACGAAAGAAAAGTGTGTTCATTGCTTACACCCCTTTTTCCAAGAGTTTTTAGAAGTTCACTATATCGGCGATGTTCTGCACGACGACTCTCTAACCTCATCTCCTCATACTTTAACTCTTTCTCAATCTCTGAAAGCCGTCTGCCACCGCTAAGCTCTATATTAAGCTCAAGACTTTTCTCTTTGCTAATAAGTCGTTCATGCTCATCACCAGTCTGTTTCAACCGACTAGTTAGCTTTGTGACCTCTATATCAAGAGCAGAGAGTTTCTCATCATAAATCGCTCCAGCCTCCTTTGCAAACCAGACACCAATCAACTTTGAGAGACGCTCCAAACCAAGCAGTTCATTTTGCTTTTTCTGATATTTGCCAATATTTTCACAAATAGGCTTTAATAGTGCAATCTCCTCTTTTGCCTCTAAAACTGCATCGTGCGCCCGCTTTAGCTCTGAAAAACTAGCTATCAACTCATCGACACTCTTTTCGATCGGCTTTGCTTCCAACATATGCTCTCGTACAAAGTCTGTCAAATTTCCAACTGACTTCATAGAAACGGTCTGATAAAAGAGTTGCATAGCCTGATCGCCACGAATACCAAGCACTCGTCTTATATGCGAAAAGTAGTCTCTATAGCTTTCAAAAAGCTCACAACCATCCTGTTTGAGCTGTTTTTTCAATGCACGAATATCTTTAAAAGGTGGAATAAAGTTATCTTCTATACTCAATTTATCTCGTGAGACAACATAAAAACGCTCCGGAGTTCTGTTACCCGGTTTGAGATATAAAAAGAGTGCTAATGTCAACGACTCAAACAGACCCTCATTCTCAAATCGACCTAAAAGTACGGTAAAGTTGTTGTGATCACGCAAAGTCTTAGCTTTAAGTTGACCTAACGCCTCATCTTTCTCTGTTCTGTAAGCACCTGCTACATAGCTGTAAAGTGTCCTCTCACGACTCCCAGCACCTGCCGCTTTGTTGTAAACAATACGCCCAGGCGGAACCAGCAGTGTTGTCAAAGCATCAACAATAGTAGATTTACCGGACCCAATGTCACCTGTAAGCAGTGCATTGTCTCCATCCATATTCAGCGTTACAACTTTCCGATCAAACGTCCCCCAGTTGTAAAGCTCAAAATGAACCAACCGAAACCCACGTCGCTGTGCCTCTGTATCAAATAGCGACTCCATTAAATACTTCCTCCATCTATACACTCTTTCATCACACTGCCCACCGTATAATATCTTTGATCATATCCTGCTCACGTCGAATCGTTTT
>CAZGCF010000153.1:0-3991 GCA_964524095.1 uncultured Campylobacterales bacterium
GCTCCATATCGTCACGTTCCATAACAATCTTTATAACACACATACCTATACGCCCAGTCCCGTTTACCGCTACTTTAACAGCCTTCTACTCTCCTACTATATTTTTTTAATATTTTAACATATTTTGATAAAATGAAAGATTAGTTGTAACCAATTGAGTTTTATCAACATACCCCTCTATCTTTGCAAATCTTTTTTAATAACTATATATACAATAGACTTTTAATTGAAAGTGAGACTGCTTATGTATATATTAGTTATAGATGACAACCATACTTTGCAATTTGGTCTAAAAAAATTACTTGAAAAGTCAGGTTATATTATTTATACCGCACTATCTATTAATGAAGCGCAACAACTGTTATCTGAGCGTATTTATGACTTAATTCTACTAGATTGGATACTACCAGATGGTAGCGGTGTAGAGTTTTTAAAAGAGATTAGAGAAGATGGATTGACTACTCCTGTTTTGCTACTATCTTCAAAGAGTAAAGCAGTTGAAAAAGTTGAAGCTCTTGATGCAGGAGCAGATGACTACTTAGCAAAACCATTTTCAAATATAGAGTTATTAGCTAGAATACGTGCACTTCTTCGTAGAGAAACATCTCAAAAACAGAGTATCATAACAATTGGTCCAATGAAGATAGATACAATAGAAAGACGCGTTACTGTAGATGAAAAAGAGATTCCTCTCTCTACCAAAGAGTTTGAACTTCTAAAGTTTTTAGCACAAAATAGTAATGTTGTCTTGACACGCTACCAACTTCTTGAGCATATAAACCGTGACTTTGAAACAGTGGCTTCTAGCAACATCATTGATGCACATATAAAAAATTTAAGAAAAAAGCTTGGAAAAGCTGAACTAATAGAGACTGTTAGAGGTGTAGGTTATGTTATAAGAACAACAAACACTACAAATTGTTAAGAGAGGAGTTAAAAATTTATGTAAGAGAGATATAGAAGGCAATTGCAAGTACCATTGCCTTCTATTTTTCAATTATTTGTCTCTTATACCAAGTGCTGCAATTAGCTTAGTATAGCTCTCATAATTTCTCTTTTTAAGATAGCGAAGTAATCTTTTGCGCTGTCCAACAATCTTTAAAAGACCTAATCTTGATGAGTGATCTTTTTTATTCTCTTTAAGGTGATCTGTCAGATATTTTATACGCTCTGTTAAAAGTGCTATCTGTACTTCTGGAGAACCTGTATCATTCTCACCACGTCCGAACTCTTTAATGATTTCTAGCTTTTTAGCCGAATCTAAAGCCATTTCTGACCTCCTGATTGGTTTATTCTCTTTTATGACAATCTTCTAAAGCATAAAAGGTTCGCAATTATACTTAAAAAAGCAAAGATTTACATTAAATTGAATAAAATTACCTCAACAATACATAGGGGGGAATACTATGTTACTAACTAGAGCAAGCGAATATGCACTGCTGTCATTAGCATTAATAGGTGAAGGGGGTGAACCAAAAGATGTTGAAACCCTTTCAAAAAAGCTTGATATATCAAAAAGTTTTTTGGCAAAAATATTGCAAAACTTAGCAAAAAATGGAATTTTGATCTCATACAAAGGTGCAAAAGGTGGTTTTGCTCTTAATAGACGTTTTGAGGATATCTCAATAATAGAGGTGATAAAAGCAGCTGAGGGGAAAAGCCCTTCAGTCTTTGACTGCTCTCCATCACAGAAGTGTTGCCCTGGTGATCGCGCAGACTCATGTGTGATTTGGCCTTTTTTAAATAGGCTACAAAATAAAATTGACGGTTTTTTAGAGAGCTTAACGCTAAAAGATATTTTAGATAATTAAAGGGTAGATTTTTGGCAAAAGCGACACGTTTCAGACTTCTTCAAAAAGCAATACCATTACTTGAAACTATCGCTAGTGCAAAAGATCTCTCAATTGTTGGACTAATAATTGCGATTCTATCAATTATTATTGTACCTCTTCCAAGTGGAGTACTTGATCTATGTTTGACTATATCTATAGCTATATCTGTTTTAATGATCCTTATCTCAATCTTTATTGAAAAACCGACCGATTTTACTACATTTCCAACTCTTATTCTATTAATTACACTCTATCGACTCTCTCTTAATATTGCAACTACTCGTATGATCCTATCAAAAGGGCATGAAGGTCCTGATGCAGTTAGTGATATTATTACAAGCTTTGGAGAGTTTGTTGTTGGAGGAAACTATGTAATTGGTACAGTCGTATTTGTGATTATTGTACTTATTAACTTTATGGTAATTACAAAAGGTTCAACAAGGGTTGCAGAGGTTTCTGCACGCTTTACACTTGATGCAATGCCTGGTAAACAGATGGCAATTGATGCCGACCTAAACGCAGGTTTGATTGATGAAAATACTGCAAAAGAGAGAAGACAGGCAATTATACAAGAGGCAAGCTTCTATGGTGCAATGGATGGTTCTAGTAAATTTGTACAAGGTGATGCTATTGCTGGTATTATCATAACCATCATAAATATTATAGGTGGATTGTTGATTGGAATGTTCCAACATGATATGCCTCTATCTGAATCAGCAACAACTTTTACCATACTTACCATAGGTGATGGATTAGTATCTCAACTTCCAGCACTAATTCTTTCAACAGCTACAGGTATTATTATTACCCGTGCAAGCAAAGATGAAGAGAAGAACTTTGCTGAAGGTGCTATAAACCAGTTGATGAAAGAGTATAGAACTCTATTTATAGTTGGATTTATACTATTTCTATTTGCTCTGGTTCCTGGTCTTCCAACAATACCTCTTGCATTTGTTGCTTTTATTTTTCTTGGACTTGGATTTTTAATAAGAAGCCAAAAAGAGGGCTTAAGCATCTTTGGAAAACTACCATCATCCGCAAGTAAGACGACAGCTACAAGTGATAAACAAACAGCTGAATCAGGAGCAACAACTGTTGAATCAAAAGCTAAAAGTGAAGAGGCTAAAAAGGTTGATGAAGAGGCCGCTCTCAATGATATTTTAAAAGTTGAAATGCTTGAATTAGATCTGGGATATCAACTCATTAAATTAGCAGATGGTAGCAAAGGGGGAGACCTATTAGAAAGAATAAGAAGTATGCGTCGAAAAATTGCCGCTGACTTTGGTTTTTTAATGCCTCAAGTTAGAATTAGAGACAATCTTCAACTCCCTCCGAATACCTATCAAATTTTACTTAAAGGTGTAGAGATAGGTAGTGGTGAAATTTATGCTGATAAATTTTTGGCTATGAATAGTGGTATGGCAACAGAAGAGATAGATGGCATACATACAAAAGAGCCAGCATTTGGCTTAGATGCTATATGGATAGATGCAGAGAAAAAAGAGGATGCAATTATAAAAGGTTACACAGTTATTGATCCTGCAACCGTAGTCTCAACACATATGAGTGAATTGGTTAAAAAACATGCAGAAGAGTTACTAACACGACAAGAGGTACAATCTCTCCTAGAAAAATTGAAAAAAGATTATCAAGTTGTTGTTGACGATACCTTAAAAGTTGCATCTTTAGGTCTAATTCAACGTGTGTTAAAACAGCTACTACATGAACAAATTCCTATCAAAGATATGGTAACTATCTTAGAAACAATAGCCGATGTAGCTGAATATACTAAAAATGTTGATATAATTGTAGAACAGGTTCGTGCTAGACTTTCACGTATCATCACAAGTCTTTATAAAGATGAGAATGGTACAATTAAGTTATTGACACTAAATACTGGTACAGAACAGACTATGCTCAACCATTTAAGAGAGAATGAAAATGGCAGACAGCTACTACTTAATGTAGGTCAGATTAATAAGGTGGTTGAAACAATAAGTGCTGAAGCACAAAAGATTCTGCAAAGAGGTATTGCACCTGTAATATTGATTGTTGATCCACTTCTACGCAAACCACTTGCAGAGATATTTGAACGCTTTGGATTGGATATTGTGGTATTAAGCCACGCAGAAATTGATCCAAACGCAAATTTTGAAGTT
>CAZGCF010000154.1:0-3966 GCA_964524095.1 uncultured Campylobacterales bacterium
CGTTTTGAATAGGATCGCCCATATAGAAGTGATTTAAAAGAGCTGATGAGTAGAATAGGGATAGAGCAATACCGAGTAGAAGAAGGGAAGAGGTTGTATCTCTTTGCAAAAAGCGCGATAGATACAAAAGTAATATAACACTTGAAAATGCACCTAAAAAGCCAAATATATAGATAGAAGAGACTCCAAAAAAGAGTCCGACAAGACCTAACTTAATGGCAATGCCTGCTCCAAACATTGCCCCACTGCTTATGCCTAATGTGTAAGGGGTTGTCAGCTCATTGCGAAAAATGGTTTGAAACAGACCTCCACCAAGTGCAAGGATAAAACCAGCAAAGAAGGTAAAAACAAGATGAGGTAGTCTAAGTTCAAAAAAGATCCTGTTCTCAAGAGTTTCTGCTTTAAGGATTTTTGTTACATCTATAGAGACAGATCCGACAAAAAGAGATCCAGTAGCGATTATCAAGACTGTTAAATAGATAAAGATACTTTTAACCTTCATAAAATATTTCCATATTTTTAAAAGTTACTCCATAAAGATTTGAGAGTGTTTTATCGCAGAAAAAGGTTTCATATTCATAAAAAGAGAGTCTGCCATCTTGTATAAATAGTATATCAAGCTCCATAAAACGGGCAAATGTAATATTGTGAGTAATTAGTAGTATTTGATGTCTCTTTAGAAGATCTTTAATGATTTGAGCAATCTTTTTACTATTTTTTGGATCAAGGTTTGCAGTTGGTTCATCAAAAATCATTATATTGCTGTTTGTAGCAAGTGCTGTTGCGATTAGAGCTAAAGCACTTTCACCAGAGCTTAAACTTCCAATAGATTTTGAGGCTAATGGTTCAAGACCTAAAGAGTTTATTATCTTTTTGGTAATCTCTCTATCGCTATGTGAAAAATCGAAAAATCTGCTCTTATAGGCATACCTACTAAGTAGAACAAACTCAAATAGAGTAATATTTTGATCAAAACTCTCCAATTTTGGCGGTATATATGTGATCAGTTTTGCCAACTCTTTTGGATCGGTTTGTGAAACCTCTTTTTTGTTTACTTTTATTGAGCCACTATATGGAATCAATCCACTTATCGCTTTTGCAAAGCTACTCTTTCCACTGCCGTTATTGCCAAGAATAGTGTAGCTTTTTGTAAGTTTTAAAGTAGTTTCGTTTAGAACAGTATGCTTTCTGTAAGCTATTTTTAGTCTATCTGTCTCTATCATAACTCTTTGCAAATCCTCTCTATAGTCAATGCGATGCGTTGAGATGGAATAAATATATACTCCTCTTTGATGATATGAACATCCCTTTTTTTAGAAGCCTCTATAGGTAATGAGAGCCAAGCTGAAATAGCTTTGTTCTCATCTACATAAGGGTTGGATGCTTTTGAGTGCAAGATCAAAACAGTGTCGGGGTTTAGGGCTATAATATTTTCATAGTTTAGTACGGGTTGGGAGATATCTGGATCGCTAAAAGCGTTTGTATCTCCACAAATTTCCAATATCTCATTATAAAAAAGCTTTTTACCCGAAACATAGATACCATTTTTTAAACTCTCTTTTAGTGTAAAAACGATCAACACCCTCTTTTTCTTTTTTGAGTGTTTTGCCCTCTTTTTTGCTCTCTCAATAGAGTCAATAAGCTCTTTTGCCTCTTTTTCAGACTTTAAATGTTTACCTAAAGAGATGATAGACTCTTCTATATTTGCGATGGTGTTTAGCTTTACAAATAGTACCTTAACTCCTAGCTTTTGAAGTTTTTGTGCAAAACTTTTTTGAAACTGTTGTGCAACTACAACTGTTGGATTAAGAGCTAAAATCTTTTCAATATCTATAGAGACGTAATTACCAATAATGGGGAGCTTTTGCGCCTCTTTGGGATAGTTGGAAAATTTAGTGACAGCAATAACATCTTTTCCTCTGTTAAGACCAAAGAGGATCTCAGTAATTGCCGGTGAGAGAGAAATAATCCTCTCATTGGCAAATATCTCAAAAGATATGATTAAGAAGAGTAGCAACTTTCTCATTTTAATATCTTAAATTTACTCCAGCATATGCTGTTGTTGTAAAGTTAACAGGGTAAATGGCATCATCTTTGATCCAAATACCATTTTTTTGATTAAAAATATTCTCTATTTTTAAAAAGGCTGACCATCTTTTCTCTTTATATGTTACTGAAAAGTTGGTTGATGAGTAGGCATCTTGTTTTTGCTCAAAGTTGTTGGCAAAATCATTTGCCGCATAAGCTTCGCTTCTATAGATCTGTGTTAGAGAAAAGGTTGTATTTTTATTTGGTAGATAGTTTAGTGTCAGTTTGATGTTGTGATTGCTTACTCCTGGTAGATCTTTTCCACTATAATCTTCACCACTTTCTATCTCTTCATCTATTTTTGCTACTACATAGTTGTAGTTTAATACACCATTCAACTCTTCAATAAAAATGTAGTTATCATAAAAATCAAATCCATATTTATGAGATTTGTCAATATTTGTATTTTTGGAGTTGACATAGTTAGGATCACTGTAGTAATAGATCTCATTTTTGAGATCAATATAGTAAAAAGAGAACTTGAATTTATTTCGTTTTGTTATGTAGTTGTATCCAGCAGTATAACTATTTGCCTTCATAGGATCTATAAAGTCGTTGAATGCTCCACCCCACGTAAAGAATCTGTCAATATCGGGTGCCTGATAGCTCTTTGTGTAGTTTGCAAATAGTGATGTTTTACTGTCTATTGCATAGTTGTATCCTAACTCTACTCCATTTAAGCTACTCTTTTGTGAAAGTTCTTTTCCACTGCTTGGCGTATATTTATAGTTGACCTTTTCGTGTCTGTATCCTGCTTTTAGGGTATGTTTGAAATATCTGTACTCACCTAAAATGTAGATCGATAAGTTATCTTTAGTTGTAGTATCAGATGAGTTTTTTCTATCTCCATAAAAACCATCTATACCGGTTTTGAACTTCCAGTTTTGGCTATTGTAAGTTAGATCAATGTCAAAAGAGTTATATATGTAGTTTGATTTTGTAGCATAAGTTACATACTCTGAAGTTTTGTACTCATGTGAAAAGTTGCTGTTTAGAGATAGCTTATTGTTAAAAAAGTAGCTTAACCCTCCGCCGATAACATCGTTTGAGTAGAGTTGTTGTGTTGCTCCCCAGTTGGAGTCACCCTTTTGAAATGGATCATTTTCATACTCATCTTTTGTTAAACTTCCGGCATACCAAACATCAATGTTGGAAGTTAAACCATTTAGACGCAGTTGTAGATCTTCTATTGGATTGTATGCAAGCTCAAAAGAGAAGTTGGTAAATTTACTAGAGTCTCTATTCCCATTATCATCAATATAACGAACTCCACCACTCTTTTTTGCTTCTCCTGCAATATTTAGTGAGATTAAATCATTTGTATGGCCAATATAGAAGTTACCGTCAAATGTACCGTAAGTTCCTGCATATGTGCCTATCTCTATTTCGTCACTCTCTTTGGTAATGATATTCACAACTCCAGCAACTGCACCATCTCCACCATCTACAATATTGCTAGATTTAATGATTTCAATACGCTCTATCTGATTTGGTGAGATAGATGAGAGAAGTTGTGGAACCATATCTATGTTGTTTAAGCGTCTGCCATTTACTTTTACAACGATATTTTGATACCCATTTTCATACCCAAACCCTCTTAGATCAAGTTTTTGAGTAAAAGGGTTTCCGTAACTTGGCAAGGCAGTTAATGAGCTATTTTTGTTTAAAAACTCGTAAATATTTTGAACATGAGATTTTTCTATATCTGATTGTGTATAAACCTCTACAGATTCAACAGCAAATAGTTCATTACTCTCTATGGGAGTTGAGACTACAATGAGTGGTTGTAAAGTTATCTCTTCTTGAGCATAGGTTATATTTAACAATAGTGCAGTACAGATCGATAGTTTAGAAATTTTTGGCATAGTTTTCCCCTCT
>CAZGCF010000155.1:0-3961 GCA_964524095.1 uncultured Campylobacterales bacterium
TTGACTTTGGCAGTTATAGATGGGGGACTGGTAGATGCGTGATTTAGATACTTTTTGAAACTTTTTTCTATTCTGAATATGGGCTGTATGTAGTATCAATAAAAGATGATATATGATCTTTTTTAATCTTCTAAAATTTCCTCGACTATGTTTATATAATGTATGAATATATTTTCTACTCAAACTCTCTTTAACTTCAATCAATCCCAATGCCCCAAATGTCTCTTCAATATAGTGAATACACTCCCTTTTTGATAATCTACCAACTTCATACACTTTATGTGGTCTTGAACGAAAATGTGGCTCACTCAAAATCTCTTGACTCTCCATTTTATGCATAGCCAAAATAAACCAAAACGCCTTTGTATCGGCTAATATTCTTATTGCTTCCATCATCTCTTTAGAGATGAGTTGAGCCTCATCAATCATTATTATATGCGGAGTAGAGGCATAAATCTTTTTTGCTTGTTCAATTAGATTCTCTAAAACATAACCATCTGCCTTCTCTCCTGCTCTCTCTATTAAAGATATAAGAAAATCAACAGGCTTAATAAAGGGCATATTTAAATAGATTGAGAGTATTCTATTTTTCAACTCATTGTGTATAACTTTAAGAAGCATAGTTTTCCCAACTCCAGGCTCACCAATTAGAAAGACAAGCTGTTTTGTCTCACTCTCTACCGTATTTATAATTGCCTGCTTAATATATGCTCCAGCTTGAGTCTCATAAAAGTTCAATCCTTCACTCTTCTCTTCAAACCATAGAGAGCTCTCTAGATATTTTGATGTCATAACTCTTAAAGTCCCACTTCATCAATTGTTGGTACATTATCTTCATATATGATAGTTGGAATTATCAAAATAAAAAGTTCACTTCTATTTTTTGTCTGTCCAGAACTGTGAAAGATATTACCTAAAATAGGAATATCTCCTAAAAAAGGTACCTTTTTGTCATCACTCCCTTTTGTCTCCTGAACAAGACCACCAATTAAAACCTTCTGTCCATCTTTTACCTTAACTATAGATGTCAGCTGTTTCACTTTCATATCTGGAGGCATCTCTCTTACAGTAGTTGCATCTTGAACCGCATCTTCTGCTATCATTTCACTAGAAACTGGATTGATTCTCATAATAATATCACCATTCTCTGTAATCTCAGGAATTATCTGGAGTGTCAAACCTACAAAGGTTGAACCAATAGTAAATGTTGATTGTGCTGAGCCAGCACCTGAAGTTGTAGTAAGCTCACCTGTTTGAAATTTATAGCTTAAAGAGTTACCCACATTTATTACAGCAGGCTGATTATTTAGCGTCAAAATCTTTGGACTAGACAACACTTTAACATTACCATACTTTTTTAGAAAATTGAATAGTCCATTCATATTGAAGTTGTAACCAAATGTATATGCCATTGAAGATGGAAGATCTTTAACTTTATCACCCACAATATTACCAGTAAAACTTATATCAAACTGACTCCAATCTATACCTTTTGTATTGCTGTCACTATATGTTACTTCAATCAATTTTGCTTCAACCATAACCTGTTTATGCATTTTGCGCATTAAACGATTTATATACTCTTCAGCCTTTTTCATCCCCCTATATGTACTTTGCACCGTTACAATTGCAGCATCTTGATATACAAATACCATTCCTTTTGAATCGGGTGTACTTTTTAAAATATGTTCAACACCTTTTTTAAGCTCACTCCAAAATTTAAATTCATATGATGCTGTCATACTTGTTAAATCTTTTGTCGCTCCACTGCCACTAGAAACACTTCCTGTACTAGATGAGCTAGATGAGACACCTGATGAGCTAGTACTTCCACTCTGAATAGTTTTTGTACTTTTAGTACTCATTTCAGAAAGATTTAGATAATCGATATTAAAAGTTTTTGTCTTTTTATAACTAATAGTTAAAATACTCCTTTGGTAATCATAATCATAAAAGAGATTGTGATCATTTAGAAGAAAACTTAAAAACTCTTCAAATGTATAACCTTTAATATTTACAAAATCTAGATGCTCTTCAATCTTCTCTTTTGCCTCTTTATCACCAAAAAGTATAGTTAAATGGCAATCTCTAGTCAAATCTAAAAGCACATCTTTTATTGTTATAGAGTATTTACTCTTCTCATATGCACTCATAGAAAATAGATTCTCGTCACACTCACCTCCAAAAAGAGTAGTGCCAAGCATTAATAAAAATATAGTTATAAATCTCATTTTTGTTCCTCTTTTTTATAAACAGTACCTCTTCTTTTGATTAAAGAAAGAGCTATTTGTTTGCCATATTTTTTTAAATATACTTGATCATTTTTTATTGCTGTTATGCGATAACCATTAACCTTTTCACCTATCGCATATAGTTTGCCATTCATAAATGCTTTATTATTAAATATACCAGCCAAAATAGGTAGTTTTTCAACTCTTCTTTTAACCTTTTTTCTCTTTACAATCTTTTTTTTCTTCTTTTTTACCACTATATTCTCCTTCTTTAAAATCAATCTTTTTGCCCTTTTAAATGGGTTGTATTTTACAGGAATGGGTAAAACATCTTTTGAAAAACTTGATTCTGCAATAAAGCACAATAACAAAACAGCAACAATAACCCTTTTCATCTTTTATCTCCAAAAAGAACCATTTTAATATTGAAATTTGTTGAGTTTACATCGGTATTTATCTCTATGTACTCAAATTTTTGCAATATGTTTTGCATCTCAATATCTCTTAAAAACTCCTCAATTTTTAAATAGTCACCCTTCCCTTCCATGATTATCTCTTTGTTATAATAGATTGAACCTATATACTGCTTACCGCTATTCTCCTCTTTTATTATCACTTTACTTAACATAATTCCTTTATCTACTGAATCTTTTAGAGTTCTATTTAAAAACTGAGCAAATTTATCATCAGTTAAATATAAAAACTTCATTGAGTCCAACTTTGAACGCAATGCAAGTTTTTTATTCTCAAGTCTCTCTATCTCTTGATATAGCTGACTTTGTAGTTTCTTCTCTTTATCTATTTTGCTTTTTAAAACTTTAGGCGATCTATGCTTTGAATCATAGATCATCTTTTCATAAACCTTCTTCTCTTTTATATTCTCTTTTATTAAACCATCCATAACAAAGTAATAATTGAATCCACTTATCAATATAACGAGTAATAGATATATTAGTAAACGCTTTTTTATCTCTATAGATGATAGTTTTAAATCTACTTTATCTATATTTTCAATCAAATTCATCTTACAATCCTAACCGTACTCTCATATACATCATTATTCAAAGATATATCTCCTGTTGAGACATCTTTGTAGCCCATTTTTGCAAGCGTTTCAATAAACTGCGCAATCCTGTCTCTTTGGTTATATTCAGCAATCAAAGAGATCTCTACCTCTCTATCTCCATTTTGAACAATTCTTGAGACTGAAAGGTTATAAGCTTCTAAAACTTCCAAAATATCATTAATAAATTTTTCACGTGTTATATTACTATTTGACAACTCTCTTAATGCAATTAGAGTATCTTTATAATATTTAACCTCTTGTGCCTTCTTATTTATCAACTCTTTCATCTCTGCTTTCTTCTTTTTCTCCTCTTCTAACATCTTTTGTAAACTTTTTACACTTGTTTTATGTTTTTTCAGTCTCTGATTTATTGCATCTATTCGTGCTTTGGTAGCCTCTGTTTGTTGGATCAAATAGCTATTGCACAAACTGTTTAAAAAAATAGTTAAGGATATTATAGAGAGATATTTAAAAAGTTCCCGTTTATATATAGGAGGTTTCCTCTCAAAAATTGTAAAATTCAATCTATCTTCATATAACTCATTTGCAAGATCGAAAAAATATGCCGCACAAATATATGAGTGAATATTTTTTGCATCAACTCCATCTACCTCAATTGCACTTAACTCAATCTCTTAAAATGATAAAAATGAGTAAAAAATTA
>CAZGCF010000156.1:0-3957 GCA_964524095.1 uncultured Campylobacterales bacterium
ATTCTGTTTGAAACATTTGTATTTGATGAAGAGAAAGAGTGTGCACCAAAAAATCCGAACTATTTACTGAAAAAAAATGAGCTCAAAAAGATTTTTAGCTCATTATATATTTAAGAATATAAAGAGTCTAATGTTATAAAACAGAATGGTCAAAAGGCGCTTATGGCTTCTATGGCTGCGATAAAATATAGTTAAAATCAAAATAAATTTATCAAGCTTCTCTTAAAATATGCCCTACATCTTTAAAAAGATAGCTCTCTGAGTATTGTCTGAAAAATTCATGGGCTTCATACGCATCTATAATCTTATCTTTACCACCAAGATAGGTTTCAATAACTATATCTCTCTTTTTACATATATTAAAAAGTTCACTTGGCCAACTGTAGGTTAAAAGTTTTTCTAAATCAGATAAAGTTGAAGGTGCAACATATTTGCTTAAATCTATGTTAGCTGGATATGCAATATTTTTTAAAAATGTTTGGGTATATCTCTCTGCATCTTTTCTAAAGTATAGAAGTTGAGTTCTTATAAATGCTCTTGATCTATTACAGAACCAAGCAGGAGAGATCAAAATTAACCTATCAATTCGTTCACTGCTGTTTGCAGTAAACTCCAATGCTTTAATAGCACCATAACTAAAACCAACTACTACATAGGGGTTATCTTTTAAATCTTTCAAATAATCAAAAAATAGTTCCTCCTCATCTTGAAGAGAAAAGCCACTAAAAAATATCATGTAGCAAATGCCTTACATCATTTTTAGTAACCACTTCACACTTTAAAATCTCATCAGCAAGTTTTACAATGCTATCATGCATTCTTGTAATAAACCCCTCTATATCAGATCGTGCATCTTCTAAAATTTTATCTTCTTGGTGTAAACCTGTAATCTTCTCTCCCATTCCAAAATGCTCTACCATATCTTGAGCCAACATTCTTGCCTCTTTTAGATCTTGCGCAGCATTTGTAAATTGCTCATTAAAGTGTAACTTCATCATCATATTTCCGGCTAGGTAAACTTTTATTCTATTCATCATCTCTGTTTTAGAGATGATCTCTTTTTCAGAAGTCTTAAAGTGATCGCTTAAAAGTCCAATCTTTTCAAACTCTACATCTAGCCAGTAAGCTGTTACCGCTTTAGCCGCCTGATATAGTGCCTGTATCTTCTTCTCTTCGCTGCTATATGTCAATATTTTTCGTTTACCAAGTAGAACTTTATCTTTAACTGCTAAAAAGTCATCTCTCTCAATCACTTTTTTACCTGCTTTAAGTGCGTGAATTGCCGCTTCATTTACCAAAGATGAGAGAGCGGCACCACTAAAACCGACACTCATATCTGCAATCTCATCTAGATCAAGTGAATATGGTTTATTTGAAAGATAGATCTTTATGATTGACTTTCTCTCACGTTTATTTGGTAATGAAACAAAAATTCTACGATCAAAACGTCCCGGTCTAAGTAGTGCATCATCAAGCATCTCTATCTTATTTGTTGCGGCAATAACAATAACTCCACTACTATCCTCAAAACCATCCATCTCTGTTAAGAGCTGATTTAGGGTAGCCTCCCTCTCATCATTTCTCATTCCACCACGTGCCTTACCTACTGCATCTATCTCATCAATAAATACAATAGCAGGTGCCATTGCTTTAGCCTTTTTAAAAAGCTCTCTTACCCTTTTTGCACCCATTCCAACATATATTTGAACAAAAGAGGCACCACTTTGGTAATAGAAAGGTACATTCGCCTCACCTGCTACCGCATTTGCATTTAGAGTCTTTCCAACACCTGGAGGACCAACCAAAAGCATACCTCTTGGCATTCTTATACCAAAATCTCTATATTTTTGAGGTTGCTTTAAAAAATCTATTATCTCTTCAAGCTCCTCTTTTACATCATCTATACCTGCTACATCATTAAAAGTTACATCCGATATGATTGGACGAATATCAGCAGGTCTTTGTAATTCATTTGCTAACTGTATCTGCTCATTTATCTGTTGCTCTTTTAACTCTCTACTTTTTCTTGCCCATCTAATAAGATATAGAATAAGCAATATTAAAACTATTACAGTTATAATATCTGCAATATATGGATTATCCTCTTTAATTGTTACAGCAGTTGAGCTATAAATCTTTTTAAGATCAACACCATCTTTTGGAACTTTATATAAAGTCCCATCACTTTTAAAATATAGGTATGGTCCATCAATCACTGCATCAGTTACTAATGAGTTTTTAATTAGATCCTCTGCCATATTTGCATCAATTATTTTTGCATGATCTCGTAAATAGGCAATGGTTAATACTATCGCAATAAAAAGTGCAGATACTGTTAAAATAATACTATTCTTTTTAGAACTTTGCAAAATTGCTCTCCTCTTCTACATCATAAGTTTCAAATGTGATCCATTCACCCTTTATGTCACGGCTACTTTTTACTGCTATTTTATTAAAATATTGATCAAGCCCAACATATAACTCACCTTTTTGCCCCTCAATTAGAACCTCTAATGGTTTATTAAGAGAGCGTCTAAAGGCATAATTTTTTGCTTTTACTATTGATGTCAACTCTTTATGACGCTCTTTTGCAATATTGCCTAGTACTTGATCTCTCATTGTACTGCTTGGGGTTCCATCCCTTTTTGAGTAGCTGAATGCATGAATATGAGTTAATGGAAGAAGCTTAACACGCTCAATTGCTTCTCTCCACTCATCTTCACCCTCACCCGGATGACCTACGATAAAATCGGTCCCTAATGCATACCCACAACTTGCAATCTCTTCAAAAAGTTTCAGATCACTTGCAAACTCATTTCTGCGATTCATCACTTTTAACATCTTATCAGATGTGTGTTGAAGTGCTATATGCAGATGTTTAGCCATCCAAGGCTCACTCAAAAGCTCTTTAAACTCATCTGTAATCTGAATAGGCTCTAATGATCCAACTCTTATACGGCGAACACCACGAATGAGACTCATACGCTTTAAAAGTTTTGCAATAGAGCCTCCTCTATCTTTTCCATAACTTCCTACATTAGTACCTGTCAAAATAAACTCACCAAAGCCATTTTCTGCCAAACGTTTTACCTGCTCTAAAATTAATGTCTCATCAAGACTTCTTGCATTACCTCGTACAAAAGGAATGATGCAGTAACTACAGCGAAAATCACAACCCTCTTGAATCTTTATGAAAGCTCTTGATTTCCCTACAAATTGTTCAACTACAGTTGAATCTATATGCTCTAAATCACCTATCTCATAAAATGGTGTATCACTTTGCAAAAACTTTGTAATCTTCTCTTTTTCGCTATGTCCAAAAACTCCCTGAACTATACCACTCTTAAAAAGCTCTTCACCTTTTGTATGAGCTCCACAACCGGTTAAAAAGATCTTGGCATCTTTGTTTTTACGCCCAACTTGATTAATGTAACCTCTTACACCACTGTCGGCACCATTTGTGACTGTACAAGAGTTTACAACTATTACATCTGCCTCTTCTTCACTATCAGCAATTTCATATTTACCAAGCCGTGACATCATAACCTGTGTATCAAACTGATTAGTTCGACACCCAAAAGTCTTAAAGAAAACCCTCTTCATCCTAAATCCTAACCTCTAAATCCTCACTCCTAAAACCTGAATCCTCTAAATATATACGTTGTGATGGATATGTGATTGTTATATCTTCTTGCTCTTTTATTAGATCTAAAATTTCTGATGATATTGTACTTCTTAATGTCTATGTGGCATAAGCATTTGTAAGGTACCAAACACTGATCCTAATTCCATTCTCCTCTAAAAATGAGTAAACACGAGGCTCAACATTTGTATTTTTCAAACTATACCTTGCACGAAGCTTATTTAACTGCTTTCTTGTAATATCTGTATAACCTTTTGCATACTTCTTTGCTGTCTCTTTGGCAATCAGTTGTGCCTTTTTATGGTTTGAATCAA
>CAZGCF010000157.1:0-3935 GCA_964524095.1 uncultured Campylobacterales bacterium
GTACGATTTAACCTAAGCCAAATTCTATAACATCAAAACTTAGTTTTTTGTAAAGTATTTTAAGATAAATAGAGTTGCAAAAATAAATATAGGCTTTTATATTTTAGTTTGTATAGATATTTAAGATACAACTTGTCTGTAACCGTTGTATGAATTGGTTTTATTGCAAGAGTAGCTTCTTTTTGCGATAAAAAGGACTCTTTAGCTTTCTCACTGTTTGTCCAAGCGAAGCGACAATCCCACAGGGTTGAAGCCCGAGGATAATCCCTTTAAACTGTAAGTTTGCCTACAGTCATTTAGGGAAACATCCCTTCGGGAGTGCTTCGCTTGTTTTGTATATTTATCTACTTTTTGTATTTTAGCAAATTTTTTTATCTTTTTTCTGGGGTATTATATTTAGTAATCTTCCTTTTTAAAAAGTTATCGATATTCTCAACAACTTTTTCTGGCTGATCTTCGCCATCAATAATTGTTAATAAGTCTAGTTTTTTATAATGGTTTTCAATTTCAGCAATTAGATCATTATATATTTTCATTTTATTCTCAAAAAGCTCTATCTCTTCTTGAGTAGGATTGTCTCCTAAAACTCTTTTTCTAGCTGTCTCTTCTTTTACTCGAATCTCTATAACAGCAACGAGTTTTACTTCTTTATCGTTATGTAGAGTATCGCCTAAAGCTTTCATTTGATTAAGTCCTCTAGGAAGACCATCTACAAGAACAATATTGGTAGGTGCTTTTTTGATTTTACCAAATATTTCATACATGATTACTTCACCCGGTACAAGCTCACCTTTTTGCATATATTTTTCTGCAATTTTACCTATAGCAGTATTGTTTTTTACCTCTTCTCTTAAAATATCTCCGATAGAAAAAGCAGCAATATTGCCATCATGTCTTTTTGCAATTAATTTGCTATCAGTAGTTTTGCCAGCACCTGGAGCCCCAATAATGAGAATTAATTTTTTTGGCATAATGTATCTCCTTTATTTGATTGATACCATTTTTCTTCTTAAATAGGCAATTTTTTCCTGCAAAGGTAACTCTTTTGGGCAATGGTCTTCACAAGCAAGAAGACTCATACATCCAAAAATACCATTATCATCACCAATAAGTTCATAAAAATCTTCATCAGTTCTTTCATCATATGGATCTACTGCAAATCTTGCTATCCTGTTTATCCCTGCAGGACCAATAAAATCAGGTCTCATCAATGCAGTTGCGCAAGACGATACACAAATACCACACTCTATGCAACGATCAAGCTCAAAAGTTTCATCAGCAACATCTGGATCAATAGATTTTTCAATAGAGTTTATATCATGCTTTTCTTTAGTATGGATCCAAGACTCTATTTTTTTACTCATATTGTCCATCCATTTACCTGTGTTGACTGATAAATCTCTTATCAGTTCAAATGCAGGCATTGGTATTAGTTGAATTTTTCCATCAGGAAAATCTGAAGTTAATGTTCTGCAAGCCAACTTTGGTTTACCATTGATTACCATACCACAAGAACCACATATACCTGCTCTACAAACAAAATCAAATGCTAAATCTGGATCAAGATTTTCGCGAATATAATTTAGAGCAATAAACACAGTCATACCGTCAGTCTCTTCTACCTTATATTCCACAAAACTAGGTTTTGATGTTTTGTCTTGTGGATTAAATTTTAAAATAGAAAACACTAGTTCTCTGCCTTTTTTTGTATTATTCATATCCAACTCCTAATCTCTCATTTTTCTTTTTATACTCTTCAGGTAATTCATAAGGCATCAATACCTCTTGTATTTCACATCTATCTTTACCCTCTTTTTTTACCTTTTCCGTTATCCTGTTTACCTCTTGTTGTCTTTTTGTTGATAGCTCATTTTCTATAATCATTCCCTTTTTGCCATAACCTCTAAATGCTGGAGGAAGCTCCATGCTCATTATGTCAATATCTTCATATATAACTTCAGGAAGTGTGCTTTCGCTATCTGGCCAATAAGTAAGTGTTCTCTTTAGCCAGTTGACATCATCTCTTTTTGGATAATCTTCTCTATAGTGGGCTCCGCGAGACTCTATTCTTAATAGTGCACCATATGCAACACATATTGCAAGTTTTAACATTTTTGGAACTCTATAAACCTCTTCAAGCTCTGGATTTGCTGATTTTATTTTACTTTTAACTATAGCTTTTTTGCTGCGTTTTAGAAGCTCTTGAAGCTCATCGACTGCATCTTGTAAATCTTTACCATTTCTAAAGATGCCAACTTTTTCATCCATAATCACTTGCATTCTCTTTTTTATGGCAAATATATTTTCTCCATCTTTACGAGAGAGTATCTCGTCTATACAGTCTTCCTCTTTCTTTATAGCTTTTTTAATGACATTGGTATCTATATCAATATCATTGTTTAAACAGTAGTCTGCAAAATACTTTCCAACAATCATTCCAGAGACAACTGCTTCTGATACGGAGTTACCACCCAATCTATTGAAACCGTGAAGATCCCAACAAGCTGCCTCACCGCAAGAGAATAGTCCAGATAGTTGTTGTGATTCGCCAGTCTCTTTTGTTCTAATTCCACCCATAGAGTAGTGTTGTGCTGGTCTAACGGGCATCCAACCCTTAGGACCCTCATCAGCTGGATCAATTCCGTTAAATGTTATAGATATCTCTTGAACATCTCTTAGATTTTTTTCTATATGCTCTCTACCTAAAATAGATATATCAAGCCATAGATGATCTCCAAAAGGAGAAGGTACACCCTTTCCTTTTCTTATATGCTCCATCATGCGTCTGCTTACAACATCGCGGGAAGCTAAATCTTTTTTTTCAGGTTCATAGTCTGGCATAAAACGATAACCATCTTTATCTCTCAAAACTCCACCATCGCCACGACACCCTTCTGTTAGCAATATTCCAGATGGAACAATTGGCGTTGGATGAAACTGTACAGCTTCCATATTGCCCAAGGTTGCAACACCGGTTTCGAGTGCAGCGGCTTGTCCTGTGCCTTCACATATTACTGCATTGGTAGTTGTTTTATACAATCTTCCATAACCACCAGTAGCAATACAAGTACCTTTTGCTACATATGCTTCAATTTTGCCTGTAATCAAATCTCTTACAACTGCTCCATAACATCTTCTATCTTTATGGATTAAAGAGAGTACCTCTTTCCTATCACGAATATCTACTTTATGTTTGATAGCTTCATTTGCAACTGCAAATAGCATAGTATGTCCTGTTGCATCCGAAGTATAACAGGTTCGCCATTTTTTAGTTCCACCAAAATCTCTTGAAGCAATTAATCCATGTGCATCATCATCTTCAACAATGGTTGTTTTTTTTGTGTCAATTACAGCTTCATGTTCACCTTTTCTAATTCTTGTCCACGGAACACCCCAGGTTGCTAACTCTCTAATGGCTTTTGGTGCAGTATGTACAAACATTCTTGCTACTCTTTGATCGCATCCCCAGTCACTACCTTTTACAGTATCTGCAAAATGGACATCTTCATTATCACCTTGTCCCATTTTTGAATTACCTAAACTTGCTTGCATTCCGCCTTGTGCAGCAGCAGAGTGCGAGCGTTTAACTGGAACCAATGACAGTACAATTGTTTTTAGACCACTCTCTTGTGTAGCCACTGCTGCTCTAAGGCCAGCTAGCCCACCACCAATAATTAATGCATCACAATAGTTGATTATCATAACTTAACCCCATAACTTATTGTTCTTATCCAATTTATAAACCACTTGAGATTTATAATGCTCTCCATAATTTGCTTTATGCTCTATACCTATCTTGATATAAGCTGCTAAAGTTGTAAAACCTAATATTAAGAAAAAAATAGTTATCATCATTTTTGCTTTTTTTAACTTTTTACGAGTCTCTCGAGCATTTTTGCCTTCAAACCATCCCCACTTTACTACTAACCGATATA
>CAZGCF010000158.1:0-3914 GCA_964524095.1 uncultured Campylobacterales bacterium
GATCTTACGCTATTCGATGGATTGCTACAGATGAGGAGATTCTGTTTAAATCGTTAGGAAAGAATAGGAGGAACGAACTCTATAAGTGTCACCATTTTAATGATCTCTTTATCGCATTTAGAGATCGAACGCTTAGCGATTTGATTGCATTTAGTTATCGTTATTGGAGTGCTAAAGAGGCGGTAGATAACTTTATTTTACATCTTAGGCAACTTGAGAAAAAAGAGAAAGATCCAAAAGTTTCAGTCATTCTTGATGGAGAAAATAGCTGGGAGTTTTATAAAAACAATGGATATGACTTTTTTAATGAGCTATATCGACAGCTTGATGAAACAGACGATTGTCAAACTGTAACAATGGATGAGTTGGCAAAAGAGAGACCGGTAAAAAGGCTTAAGCGTTTGCACTCTGGAAGTTGGATAGATGGAAACTTTGATACGTGGGTGGCTCATCCGCAAAAGAGTAGGGCGTGGGAGCTTATTTGTCAAACAAAAGAGGATTATCGTCGCCATATTAAAAGAGTTTCAAGCAGAGTACGGAGTGAAATTACCGATCATTTTCTCATAAGCGAATCTTCCGATTGGTTCTGGTGGTATGGCAATGAACACCATAATGAGTATGCCAAAGAGTTTGATCAACTATTTCGTAACCATTTGATAGAGATTTACAAATTGATGGATGTGACACCGCCGTCTGAACTCTTTTTCCCAATTACAGAGTTGAAGTGAGTTAGTTTATGAGAAAAGAGAGTATCGCTCTACTGTTTGGCGTACATATGCACCAACCTGTTGACAACTTTAAAGAGACAATAGATCGTGCTGTTGAGACTTGCTATGCACCATTTTTTGCACTTATGTGTAAGTTTCCGGAATTTCGTTTCAGTGTTCATTGTAGCGGGTGGCTTCTTGAAACCATTGAGCAAAACTATCCTGAACTCTTTGCCGATATGCAGTGGCTTGCAAAAGAGGGGAGTATTGAGCTTTTTACGGCTGGATTTTATGAGCCAATTCTTAGTGCTATACCATCAAAAGATCGAGTTGCTCAAATTAAAAGACTCAACCGTAGCATTAAACGTTTCTTTAAACAAAAACCGCAAGGGTTATGGCTTACCGAGCGGATCTGGGAGGCGGGACTTATTCCCGATCTTGTTAAAGCAGGTATCAAATATAGCATTGTAGATGATTATCACTTTATCTCAGCAGGGTTTGATAAAGATCGTTTGGATGGTTACTACAATACAGAAGAGAGCGGAGAGTCGATTGCACTATTTCCTATCTCTCAAGAACTACGTTATGCACTGCCATTTAAACCGGTAGATGAAGCGATAAGAGCAATTAAGAGCAGTGTTAATTCACCTGACGGTTCGGCAATTATCTTTGATGATGTTGAAAAGTTTGGATTGTGGCGAAAGACGCATCACTGGGTATATGAGCAAGGTTGGCTTGAAGAGTTTATAGAAGCGGTTTTGAGTGATGAGTCGATTAATACAATGCATTTTGGCGAATATTTTCATTCACACCGTCCAAAAGGGATTGCTTATCTTTCAAATGTCTCATATTATGAGATGGGAGAGTGGAGTTTGAAAGCAAGTGATGCTTTGCAATTGAAGGTATTAAAAGAGCAAATATCTGATCAAGATGCGGTGAAATTTCTAAAAGGTGGAATTTGGAAAAACTTTTTTGTAAAGTATGAAGAGTCAAATCGGCTACATAAACGTATGATCGAGATTTCTAAAGTTCGTACAAAAAAGTCTGACTTTCTTGAAAACCTATATGCACTTCAAACCAATGATCTCTTTTGGCATGGTATTTTTGGTGGTATCTATTTGCCTCATCTGCGCGATAATGCCTACCGCTATCTTATAAATTGTGAAAATATACGATATGCCAAAAAGGTTGCTATAGAGTGTGCTGATATTGATCTTGACGGTTATGATGAGGTCAAGATGGTGCAAAAAGAGGTGATTATGAGGTTTGATAGTCGTTATGGCGGTCAATTGATCGAGTTTGACGACAGAAAGAGTGCATTTAACTTTCAAAATGTTTTGACACGTCGTAAAGAGGCGTATCATAAAAAGATTCTTGAATCTGAAGGTGGTGATCATAGTGGTGACGGCACTTTAAATATTCATAACAGTTTAGATAAGGTTGAAGAGGATCTAAAAGATGCATTGGTTTATGACTGGTATCTTAAAAACTCTTTTATAGATCATATAAGCGATCATACACTCGATTTAAAGAGTTTCATAGAGTGCAATTTTAGGGAGTTTTCCGATTTTACCAATCAACCATTTGATGTAAAGATATGCAAAAAGAGAGTACTCTTTGAGCGTTATGGTGCTATTTTCGATAATCAAACCTATCCATCTCATCTGAAAAAGAGTTATAGACCGTTAGATAACGGAGTTGACTTTAAAATAGAGCTTAAAAGCGAAAGCCCGTATGTTTATGAGTATGGTCTTGAACTAAATCTCCATTTTGCCAATTTGAAAGATATAGATCTCAACCAAAAAGTTATAGGGGACGGTATAAGATGCAATGAGTTAAAAGAGTTTACTCTAAGCGATCCATACACTAAGCGTAATATAATATTTTCACTTGATCACTTTTTCTCACTACTTGCCGCACCGCTTGAAACTCTTTCTCAAAGTGAAGATGGGTATGAGCTAATGACGCAAGGAGTCAGTTTAATGGTAATTGTACCCTTTAAAGAGCAGTTGAGGTTAAAGGGGAGTCTTTATATAGTATGAGAAATTATATTTGTAGTCTTTAGATTCTTGGATGTGAGAATAGAATATTTTTGGATTGGACGTAGCTGAAAAATTGGTTTAAGTATTTTTTCATATGTTTAATATTAAATAATAGATGATTTATAATAGAGAATATAGCTAATTTCTCTTATATGTGATTTATGCTATAAATATACTTGACACTAATACACTAAATGTTATATAATTCTCTTGGCATTTTTAGAAATAAGTGCTAAAATGGTGTTATGAAAAAGAAATATGAAGAGATACTTGAAACGGTAGTAAAGACTTTTCTAGAGACACATGAGCCAATAAGCTCTGCTATGTTAAAAGGAAGGCTTCCGTTCGATATCGCACCGGCAACGATCCGTTACTACTTTAATAAAATGGTTGAACGCGGAGAGCTTGCCCAACTTCATAAGAGCAGTGGAAGAATTCCAACAGAGCATACTATGAAGATGTATTGGCGTAAACATTTGCGTGATATTGAAGTTGTATGTGGTGCAATGGATAATCTTGTCAAGATGGCACAAGAGGAAGAGCTTTATATTTTACTTAAGCCACTAAGAGAGAATGAATTAAAGGCTATAGAGAGAGTAGCAAAAAGATATTTGATTTTGATATTTGACTCTGATGAGTATGTTATTCGATACCATACTCAGATAGAGTCATTCCTAAGAGACTTAATTGGATACGATATAGATGAGATAAAACAGATTGCACGTGATGTAGGTATGATCTCTCTTTATCATAAGATGAGAGCAAAAAATGATGAAGAGATAACTGCCATAAATAGTGAAGTAATAATAAAAGCGGCAGGTAAAGAGAGTAGTTGGGGAAAGAGATATGTAAGATCTTTTTTGGAAGGTGATGTGGTAGAGCAGTTGAATCCGGGTTTACATTTTGATCCAATACTACCAAAAGGGTTTATGGCATTGAGAACTGAAGCTTTAATAGATAATCATCGAACAAAGATGCTCTGTATTGGTGCTATTGATCATGACTTTACTAAGATATTTAAGGAGGCGTGATGGCAGAAATTGATAAAAATCAAGAGGTTGAAGCAAAAGAGGAAGAGAAGATAGAGACTGAAGAGAATGATGAAAAGGTTTTGGATGATGCTAATTCATCTGAAACAGAAGAGGAGAGTGATCTGAAAAAATGT
>CAZGCF010000159.1:0-3866 GCA_964524095.1 uncultured Campylobacterales bacterium
ATGGTTGAAGTTGGTGACATAGTAGCAGCAACTTGATTCCCGTTCATTACAAGAACAGGCGAACTGACAATGCATGTCAAAGAGCTTCAACTTGTTACAAAAGCCATTACCCCTCTTCCTGAAAAGTTCCATGGCTTGCAAGACATTGAACTTCGTTATCGTCAAAGATATCTGGATATGATTATGAATCCAGATGTAAAACAAGTTTTTCTAATGCGTTCTAAAATTGTAAGTCTGATTAGAAGGTTTTTTGAAAACCATGGATTTTTAGAAGTTGAAACACCTATGATGCACCCTATTCCAGGTGGAGCTAACGCAAGACCATTTATTACTCATCACAATGCTCTTGGTGTTGACAGATACCTTCGTATTGCACCAGAACTTTACCTTAAAAGGCTTATTGTAGGTGGATTTGAGGCAGTATTTGAGATCAATAGAAACTTCCGTAATGAAGGGATGGATGCAACACACAATCCAGAATTCACAATGATCGAATTCTACTGGGCATACCATCGATATGAGGATCTAATGGAGTTGACAGAAGAGATGTTTAAAACTCTCTTTAAAGAGTTAAACCTGCCTGAAAAACTTCCATATGGCGAACTTGAAATAGACTTCTCAACTCCATTTAAAAGAATTGCATATAAAGATGCTCTTGTACAAATCGGTGGTGTACCTGAAGAGATTTTAGAAGATATACAAAAAATACGCGACTACCTAAATAGTAAAGGAATTGAAGTAGAAGATCACTTAACTAAAGGACAGCTTTGGGGTGAACTCTTTGATGCATTTGTAGAAGAGAAGCTGATAAATCCAACTTTTGTTACACACTTCCCTATAGATATAAGCCCTCTGGCACGTCGCAATGATGACAATCCAGAGATTGCTGATCGATTTGAACTATTTATTGCTGGTAAAGAGATTGCCAATGGCTTTAGTGAGCTAAATGATCCTCTTGATCAGTATGAACGTTTCAAAGCTCAAGCGGCACAAAAAGATAGTGATGATGAAGCAATGCATATGGATGAAGACTACGTTAAAGCTCTTGGCTATGGTATGCCTCCTACAGCCGGTGAGGGAATAGGAATTGATAGATTAGTAATGCTTCTTACTAATCAACATACTATTCGTGACGTTATCCTTTTCCCAGCGATGCGTCCACTAAAATCACAAACTGAAAATAAAGAAAATAAAGAGGAAGAATAATGACAGTTTTACAGCAAAATGATTCAATCGTATATGAAATTATTGAAAATGAGTTAAAGCGACAAACAGATCATCTTGAGATGATTGCAAGTGAAAACTTCACTTTTCCTGAAGTAATGGAAGCTCAAGGAAGTGTTTTTACCAACAAATATGCAGAAGGGTATCCATATAAAAGATATTACGGCGGATGCGAATATGCAGATGCTATTGAACAGCTTGCAATAGATAGAGCAAAGCTTCTTTTTGGGTGTGAATATGCCAACGTTCAGCCACACTCAGGTAGCCAGGCTAATGGTGGAGTATATGCGGCAATGCTAAAAGCAGGCGATAAGATTCTTGGTATGGATCTTAGCCACGGAGGGCACCTTACACACGGAGCAAAAGTAAGCTTTTCAGGTAAAAACTACCAAAGCTTTACTTACGGCGTTGAGCTGGATGGTCGTATAAACTATGACCGTGTTGCAGATATTGCAAAAATTGTAAAACCTAAAATGATTATCTGCGGTGCAAGTGCTTATGCTCGAGAGATAGATTTTGCAAAATTTAGAGAGATTGCTGACAGTGTTGGTGCTCTGCTTATGGCTGATATTGCACACATTGCAGGACTTGTAGTTGCTGGTGAACATCCACACCCATTCCCTCACTGTGACATTGTAACTACAACAACCCATAAAACTCTTCGTGGACCTCGTGGTGGTCTTATTTTGACAAATGATGAAGAGCTAGCTAAAAAAATCAACAGTGCAATCTTCCCAGGAATTCAAGGCGGTCCACTTGTACATGTTATTGCGGCAAAAGCTGTAGGTTTTGGTAAAAACTTGAGTGATGAGTGGAAGCTATATGCAAAACAGGTAAAAGCTAATGCAAAAGTTCTTGCAGATGTTCTTATCTCAAGAGGATATGATGTAGTTAGTGGTGGTACAGATAACCACTTGGTTCTTGTTTCATTCCTAAACAAAGAGTTTAGTGGTAAAGATGCTGATGCTGCTCTTGGTCGTGCAGGTATTACTGTTAATAAAAACACTGTTCCAGGTGAGACAAGAAGCCCATTCGTAACAAGCGGAATTCGCATAGGCTCACCTGCCCTTACAGCTAGAGGTATGAAAGAGGCAGAGTTTGAAACTATTGCAAATGCAATCTGTGATGTACTTGATGATATAGAGAATCACGAAAAACAGGAAAAAATCAAAGAAGAGATGACAAAACTTGCAAGAAAATTTGTCATCTATAATCAACCAACATATTAGGAGAATAATAATGTATAATGTAGATACGCAACTAATCAAATTTGTAACAGATCATTACTATATACAAAGGCCGGGTATAGTTGATAAAATCATACATAACGGTCGGACCTTTTACAACAAATTTGAGCGTATCGATGAGCCATTGACACGCATGGTCATGAATGATCATTCTGATAGAAAAATAGTTGTTGCTCATGACTTAATCAACCGACACAATAAAGTTGAAAATATTGTATTCGATTACAATGGAAGAAACCCTGAACGTTTTTGGCACAGAGCACAGCTAATGTTAAGAGAAGAGGGATTCATCAACTTTACAGCTTACGAGACTAAAACACCTGGCCATCTGCACTTATATGTCCATAAAGGGCATACTACATTTCAGGAAGCAATTCAGTTAGGAAGGCTACTTTCAACTAAGTTAGCAACAAAACTTCCAAAAGAGTGGAGAATGTTTCCTACAACAGATCTTCCAAGAGAGTATAATATATTAATACTTCCATACAAACTTTTTGCAAAAGAGCGTGGTGCATCATGGTCAAAGCATATGTAAAGGAGAAGCAATGCAAAACCAACAACAAGATAATCTAGAGGACATCATAATAAACAGCAATAAAGGCTCTAATCTAAAAAAATTAATGCTTGTTGCTTCTGTATTATTACTGGTTCTAATTTTAATAATCCTAATAACAAAAAGTTTGGTACAACCTGAAGATAAAAAGAATACTCAAGTTATACTACCACCAGAGCCTGTAAGCAAACCTATTAAAGCAAAAGAGCCTCTTTTTGAAGATGTACCTATTGAGAATGAGAACAGAGATACCAAAATTGATGAAGTCATTGGTAAAATAAAAAATCAGGCTTATACAGAAAAAAAAGCTCCTTCAACTAGTACTAAATCAAATGCACCAAAAACCAGCCATCCTAAAAAAGAGACAAAAAGTACAAATGACGAATATTATATTCAAGTGGGAGCTTTTTTCAACTATCCACCTGACAAAAAGTTCTTAAATAGTATAACAAAAGAGAAACTATCTTATGTAATAGTAAATGGTGAAAAGAATGGAAAATTTTATGAAAAAGTGATGATTGGTCCTTATCCTTCAAGAGAGAAGGCAAAAAAGGCTCTTCCGGTAATTAGAAAAAGAATAAATCAAAACGCTTATATTACAAAGAAATAAGATGGTTTTCATAAAGAAGATACTTTTTGATCAATTTGCACCACCAGCTCTTTATGCTAAAGTGAGAGAGCATTTTAACAACGAGATAACTATGCTTTTTGAGAGTGTCGGTGGTAATGATGATGGAAACTTTAGTTTTATATTTATTGGAGCTAAAGAGCGTTTAATCTATAAAGATAATCAAACAAAATATATTGATGAGATGGGAAATAGCCATTTTCCAAAAGATGAC